>JBAQLW010000195.1:0-8897 GCA_049302175.1 Rectinemataceae bacterium | reverse complement strand
GAATACTACTTGTGCACTCGTTCGCCCATCTGATGGTATTAGCGTCCCCATGGGCCGATGTTGAGGACGGGGCATCACGTGCCCTTCCAGTTTTCGCCAGCGGTTTCGGGATCGGCGACAGGAGATTGGATTCTGACGAAGGCGCGCTGGTTTTCGGAGTCGGCAGGGGCGAGAAAGCTCATGTCGGAGATGCCGGGAAAATAGGGACGAACCCTGATACTTTTGCCGATCTGTCTGGAAAAATCCGATAGTTCGGCGCGGAGCATGGCTATGAAGGTCTGATGGACTTCCTGGTTGAGATCGGCTCGGGCGTAATACGGGGGCGCGAAGCCTACAACGGCGGCGGGACCTTCCAGCCCGGAAAAGGGCAGTAACTCCTGGAGGATGAGGAGGGTCTGCTGGACAGAGTCGTCGGGTTTCTGTCCCGCGGCGAAACTGCGCGCCTTCTCGAGTATACCCGGGCTGAGACGCTCGGCGCGGCGAGAAAGCTCGTCGAAATCGAAAACGACGGGCTGGCCGGAGGGTAAGGCGAAGTGCCCGGAAACCCTGCGAGAGAGGGTGGAGGAACGCTCGCGCAGCGAGGAAATGGCGCTGTTCATGGCGTTGGCGGCAATCTTCCCGATGGCGTCCATGATTTCTTCGGGTCCTCGCGTATGGCTCAGCACATTCAGGGCGAGGAAGACGGCTTGGGGCGTCGTCACATTATACTCCGACCTCGATTCCCTGAAATAGAGAATGGTGGGAGGAGGGGCTTCCTCGCCTGGAGCGGACTGCTTTTCCTTGAGCGCGTCGGGATTGCATTCCACTTCCATTGCGAACATGGCGGCGGGCAGCGAGGGATTAATGCCGTCGAAGGGAGCGCCCGCGTGGGTGCATTTGCCCACGAAGTAGACGAAGGGGAGGGTCTTGCCTACCGAGCCGGTGAATACGGCCCGACCCATCTCGCCTGAGTCCTGGTCCACTGCCGAATCGAGATTGAACACTGCGGCAGCCTCGAGGCCTCGCTCGGCGAGGAAATCCGCCAGCAAAGGCACCGCGGCCTTCATGCCGTGGCTTGAGCCTTCCTCGTCGGCCACCGAGAGGAAGAGGATATTGCCTGTCCTTTCATAGGGGGTTGAGAAGGCCGCAAGAACCGATATTCCCGCGGCGAGCCCGCTCTTCATGTCCAGGATGCCTCGCCCGGGGAGAAATTCGCCAGAAGTCAGGTCTTCCTTCAGGCGGAAGAGGGGGTTGTCCTTGCCGCTCAGATCGGCGAGGGATTCAAGCATCTTGTGCGAAAGGGTTTTCGGATCGAAAGCCCAGGGTTCGAGGGAGCCGTACATCGAGGTTTGCACGACGTCGTAATGTCCCGTGAGTATGACGCAGCGCCTTCCCGATCCTCTCACGAGGGCCAGGACATTGGACCGTCCCTTGGGGTCGTCGGGGATGGGAATGGTGGCGAGGTCACTGGGGTTTTTCCTGAAATAGGGGATCTGGCCGAGGATGGAGAGGAGGAAAGCCGGGAATGCTTTTTCTCCCTGCGAATCGGTGACGCTGGCCATCTTCGTGAGCGCGATGGCCAGTTCCTGCACATTTTCAAAATCGGGAGACTTTTCCATAGCAGGACTATAGCTTAAAGCCCGCTGGATGCGGAAGGCCTTTTATAGACCGAAGAGCGTTTCCAGGGTAGCGATGTTCCTCGGGTTGACTGTCGTGGAACCTTCATCGGTATAGGAATACTCGATCAGCTCTCCATATATTTCCTCGACCTTTCGGCGTACGAGCTTCAGCGTCGAATTGATAGTGCCGTCCTGTTCGCCGAACTGCTCCCCGATGATCTGGAAGGCGATGGGTATCCATCTGTCCTGGATGGGCTGGCCTTCCCCCGTTTTCCTGAAGCGGTAGAATTCGTCCTGCAGGGCGCGGCAGAGCTGTTCAGCCGTTTTTATGCCCTTTTCATCGATAAATGCCTTGGTCCGCTCGATATCGAGGCTCACGATGGCGCAGGCGTTCTTCCGGTAGAGGCACCAGGCCATCGCCTGTCCGACAAGCTCGGTGCCCGCCATCACGGCTTCCTCGATGATCTCCGGGCTGTATTTCGCCCCCGATTCCGAGACGAGGAGGGCGCGCTCCCTGCCGACGACCGTAAGGAATCCGTCCACGTCCATAGAGCCAAGGTCGCCCGTCCAGAGCCGCCCCCCTCTCAGGGCTATGGCTGTCGCCTCTGGATTTTTATAATAGCCCTTCATGACGCTGTCGCCGACGATGGTGATCTCGCCGACCTGTCCGGTGGGGAGTTCCTTTCCGTTCTCTCCCATGATCGCGCAGCCGACCGAGGGCAGGAGGCCGCCCATCGTGCCGAGCTTCCAGCGTTCGAAGGTGGAGGCTGAAACAACGGGGCCGGCTTCGGTGAGGCCGTATCCTGGGAGGAGGGGGACCCCGAGGGCGGTGAAAAACTTCTGCTGCTGTGGGTCGAGGCGCGAGCCTCCCGAGATGCAGAAGCTGATGGAGCCGCCGAGGGCTTTTTTCTTGATGGTGCCGAAGAGGAGGATCTTGGCCAGAAAATAGGGGAAAAAAGCGGCTATCCTGTCGCCGAGGGGGGCTGGGTGGCAGCCATCGCCCATCCACTTCCCACCGGCTTCGATGCCAGCCTTGAAGAGCCTGGCGGCGAAGGGACCTTTCTGTTCGACGCCCGCGATGATCTTTTTCATGAAATTCACGGTGAGGGCGGGGACGGTGAAGAGGAAGGTGGGCTGGCATTCCTGGATATTGCCGGGAATATTCCTGAGCATGGCCATATTCCCGCCTCGGGCATCGACGAAGTAGAGGGCTACGCCGCTCCACAGGGCGGTGAAGATCGCCGAGGTATGGATGAAGGAGTGATCGATGGGCAGAATGAGAAGAGTTCTGTATCGGGGCGTGTCGAAGCGGATGGAAAGGTCGTGGCTGTTCGTCCAGAAATTGAGGTGCGTGAGCATGACGCCCTTGGGGTTGCCCATCGTGCCCGAGGTATAGGAGATGGTCGCCAGGGTATCCTCGCCCACAGCCTCGGCGATGGAAGCCAGTCTCGCGGCTATGGGACCGGAAGCATCGGCCAGGACGGCGTGCCCCGCCGCTACCGCCTCGGAGAATCCCACGAACAAGCGGGCTTCGAGGCCGGCCGCCGCCGCCTGAGATCTTCCCCAGGCGATATCGTCGTCGAGATAGACCAGGGCGACAGGTGTCCTGCCGGGTTCGAGCAGTACCTTGAGGAGGGCGATAAGTTCATTGCGCGTAGTCAGTATCGCCTTTGCCCCGGAGTGATCGAGGCGGAAGGCTGTCTCGGCCGGGTGGAGCTTCGTGGAGAGGGGCACCGACACCAGGCCGGCATAGAAAGCCCCGAATTCGCCCTCCATCCATTCAGGGCTCCCTTCGCCGATTATGGCGAGTCTGTCGCCGGGACCGAAACCGGAGAGAAGGAGCCAGGCCGCGAAAGCCCTCGCCTTGTCGCGCACTTCCAAGAAGCTCGATGCGACATAGCCTTTGTCGGTCTTTCTGAGGGCATAGGGTTCCGTCGGCCACGTAGACGCGGCATTGTCCATCATGTCGAGGAGAGTCTTTTTCATGGTCCACTGCTCCTTGCGAAGGTTTTCATTCCCCGATCGCGGCTTATGGAAGCTTGAAAAGGGAACTGAGGGTTTCGATGTTTTTCGCGTTCACCGTTGTGGAGCCTTCCTTCGTGTAGGAGTAGTCCAGGAGGTCCTTGTATACCTGCGATACCTTGAACCGCACGATCTTCATCGTCGAGTTGACCGTTCCGTCCTTTTCACCCAAGGCCGCGGGCAGAATCTGGAAGGCCGCGGGGATCCATGCATGCTGGACCTTCTTGGCCTTTGGGTCGTCCTTGAAAGCGTAGAACTCGCTCTGGAGGGCTTCGCAAAGCGCTTTGGCTGTCGTGATGCCTTTCGTTTTGATGATGTGTTCGACCTTGGCCGTGTCGAGAGAGACGAGGGCGCAGGAATATTTCTGGTGGTCGCACCAGACCATGATCTGGTCTATCAGGTCGGTGGAAGTGGTGATGGCTTCCTCTATCTCCTCGGGGCTGTACTTCTCTCCGTCTTCGGCGATAAGGAGGGCTTTCTCGCGCCCAACGACGACGAGGAAGTCATCATTGTCGATGTAGCCGAGATCGCCCGACCAGAGGCTGCCCTCGCGCAGGGCTTCGGCCGTGGCCTGGGGGTTTCGGAAATAGCCTTTCATCACGTTGCCGCCGGTGATGACGATCTCGCCGGTGACGCCGCGCGGGGCTTCCGTACCGTCAGCCAGCATTATTCTGCAATGGAGCGAGGGGGCGAGGATGCCCGAGGAACCGAATTTGTGGCGCTTGGGCACGTTGGCCGAGATTATCGGCGCGGCTTCGGTGAGGCCATAGCCCTGATAGATGGGCGCGCCGAGGGCCGCGAAGAATTCCTGCTGCTTCACATCGAGGAGGGCGCCGCCGCCGACGCAGAAGAGGATCGAGTCGCCGAATACCGTTGCTTTGACCTTGCCGAAGACGAGGGTCTTCGCGAGGAAGTAGGGGAAAAATGCGCCGAATCTAGTGGCGAAGGAAGGTTTATCGAAGCCGTTGCCGTTCCAGCGTATGCCGGCCGCTATTCCTGACTTGAAGATCTTTTCGATGATGCCGCCCTTCTCCTCCATAGCCGCGATGATCTTTTTCATGAAGTTGCCCGATATCGCCGGCACGGTGAGGAGAAAGGATGAATTCACTTCTTTCAGATTGATCGGGATGTTGCGCAGGGTGGCGATGCCTCCGCCGCGCGAATCGACGAAGTAGAGGGCTATGGCGCGCACAAGGGCCGTATAAAGGCCGACGGTGTGGGCGAAGGAATGGTCGACAGGAAGGATGATAAGGGTTTTGTAGTGGAGAGGCAGTTCGAACATGTCGATGGCGTCGTGGCAGTTAGTCCAGTAGTTGAGGTGGGTGAGCATGATGCCCTTGGGGTTTCCCGTTGTGCCCGAGGTGTAGGATATCGTCACGACATCGTCTTCCCCGCAGGCTTCGGCTATCGCGTCGAGTTTCGATGCCATGTCCGAACCGGGGGCTTCGATGAGCTCGCGCCCTTTCTCGAGAGCCTGGGTGAAACCAGTGAAGCGGTCGCCCGTGACGCCCGATTTTTCGGCGAGATCCCGGCCCCATTCCACGTCATCGTCCAGGTAGATGAGCTTGATCGCCTTGCTTTCGGCCACCTGGAGGGCGGCGAGGACTTTCGGCAACTGATTATGGGTGGTGAGGAAGGCCTTGGCTTCGGAGTGATCGAGTCTGAAGGGGATCTCCTCGGTGAGGAGCTTGATCGAGAGGGGAACCGACACGAGGCCGGCCGACATGAGGCCGAATTCGCCGCAGATCCATTCGGGGCTGCCTTCGCCCAGTATGGCGACATTCTCGCCCTTTTTATAGCCCTGGGCGACGAGCCAGGACGCGAACTGGCGGGCCTTTTCCCGGGCCTGGGAAAAGGAGGTCGCGATATACCCGGCGTCGGTTTTCCTGAGCGCGTAAGGGTCGTTGGCGAAATCTCTGGCAGCCTCGTCGAGCATTCTGATAACGGTACGTTTCATCGTGTTTCTCCTGATCGCCCTGCGCGTGAAAACGCGTCGGCGCATCGCTGCCTGTGACGGCACTTAAAATTAGCACGCGCTGGAGACAGTGTAAAGCGCATAATTTCCGCGTAAAAACACGTTGAACGATTCATTGAACGATTCGTCGAATATTGTTGACATGCTCAGTCTTGTAATAGACAATCATAGAAATTACCTGCGTACTGTATCAGCCTGCTCGTTTATCGACACAATATAAGGAAGGTTGCCATGAAACGAATCACGCTTATCTGCGCTCTCTTTGTCGCAGTCATCGCTCCGGCTTTCGCCCAGCAGACCACGGCGTTCGCGGCCAAGCCCGCGGTGCTCACCGCGATCGGACAGAGCGCCGATTTCGAAATGGTCAAGGTTCTCCTGACGAGAAACAAGATTCCCTTCACCGCCGACACTCTCGTCAAGGCAGAAAATCTCGACGGCTCGGCGAAGACCCTCATCCTCGTCGTCGGCGCTTCTTCCAAGGGGCTGGGAGCGGCCGGCATCAGCGCCGATGCCGAACTCGAGCGAACCAAAGCCCTCCTGAAGCGCGCGAAAGAGCTCAATATGAGCATCATAACCACCCATGTCGGGGGAGCCGCCCGCCGCGGCGCCATGTCCGAAAACTTCATCGTGCCCTGCATGGCTTCTTCCGATTACGCTATTGTCGTTGCCGCGGGCAACGAGGACGGTTTTTTCACCAAGCTGGCGGATAAGGCCAAGATCGCCCTCACAGTGGTGGAACGCATATCTCTGGTCGGAGCCCCCCTGGCGGCAGCCTTTAAATGACCCCTATATTGAAACGATCGGTCGCAGCCCTGTCCTTTGTATTTATGTTTATTGCGGCGATGGGAGTCCAGGCTCAAGCCCAGCCCCAGGTCTCGGGGGATATCCATGGCCGCTACCTCATCAATCACGATTACCGTCCTTCCGCGTCCCTGGTGAAAACGGGATGGCTGTCGGACTACTATTCCGAGCTTCTCGGTACTCCCGGCGACAGTAAGGTGTATTTCTTCGAAGGGAAAGCCCCCGGCGGCACGCTGTTCGTCGGCGGCGGAACCCATTCCAACGAAATCGCCGGCATCATGGCCGCTGTCACCATGATCGAGAATCTGAACGTGGAGACCGGCAGGGTCATCGTGGTGCCCAACCTCAACAACTCAGGCGTGAGTCACCAGGACAAGGAACCCAGCATGCCAGCGTATACCTCCCGTGGTCCCTCCTGGATCGGTCTCGATACCCCGAGCGGCCGCAGGTACTTCAAGTATGGTTCCCGCGCCACCAACCAGGCTCACCAGGGCGTAGCCGACCCCGTGGGGGGCTACGTGCATCCCGACAGCAAGGAAGCCCCTCTGGCGGCCTGGGAGTTCCGGAACCTCAATCGCGCCTATCCTGGGCGCACCGATTCCGGTCTTACGCAGAAGATTGCCTATGCCATCATGATTCTCCTCAACAAGGAAAAGGTGGATGTGGCGTTCGACTACCACGAAGCCGATGTGGGCGGGCGCCTGGCCAACATGATGGTGGCCAACCCGAAAAATATTGATATCGCCGCCGCGGCCGTCCTCAACGTGGACCTGGATTATGGCCTCACGCTCAAGCTGGAACCTTCCAATATGGAGTTCCGCGGTCTATCCCACAGGGAATGGGGAGCCGGATCAGGCGCCGCCGCCTTCCTGATCGAGACGCCCAACCCGGCCATGGCTCAGGATGCGGCGGATGACGTGGACGTCGTCAAAGATCCCCGTAATCCGCTCAGCTCGAGAGTGGCCACGCATCTGGCCGCGACCGTGGCTGTCGTGAACGTATTCAACGAGACGCGTCCCGAAAGGAGCATCGTATTCTCGGGTATCCCGAGCTATGAGCAGCTCATCAAGAACGGCGTAGGTCCCTACCTCAAGTAGCGCGCAACTCGCGGGCCGGTTTCTCTGGAACCGGCCGATAGGCGGCGCATGGTTCGTCGCCCAGTTTGTCTCAGGAGGAGTCCATATGAAGATGAAAAGAAGCTTTATTTCGATAGCGCTCATCGCGCTGCTGCTTTCAGGCAGCCTCGGAACGGCTTTCGCCCAGAAAGCCGCCACCGTCATCCCCGAAGTGGTGTCCAGCACGGGCATGGTCGCCTCGGCCCACCCCCTCGCCTCCCAGGTCGGCCTCGATATCCTCAAGGCAGGCGGCAACGCCGTCGACTCCGTCGTGGCGACGGCCTTCGCCAACGGCATCGTCGAGCCCAATGCCAACGGTCTGGGCGGGGAAGGCTACATCGTCATTTATATGAAGGGAACCAACAAAGCGACATCGATCGACTATCGCAGCCGGGCCTCGTTCAACAAGGCGGCTGAAGGCGAAAAATGGCCGAGCGCCGGACACAGGGGCGTCGCCGTTCCCGGGACGGTGGCCGGACTCGCCATGGCTTTGGAGAAATATGGAACTATGAGCCTCGCACAGGTTATCGAACCGGCCATCAAGCTGGCCGAGGAAGGCTTTGTCGTCAGCCCGACCCTCGCGGGCGTCATTTCCGACAACTTCAAGCGCGCGATGCCCAACAAATACCTGATGTCCATCATCGCCCCCGACGGCCTGCCCCTCGAAGCCGGCGACACCTACAAGAACCCCGACCTCGCCAAGAGCCTGAGGCTTATCGCCAAGGAAGGCCCCGACGCTTTCTACAAGGGAGAAATCGCCAAGGCCATCGCGGCCGATATGAAGGCGAACAACGGACTCATCGACGAGAACGACCTGGCCCAGTACAAGGCCATCGAGCGCGAACCCGCCTCAGGCACCTACCGCGGCTACGATATCGGATCGGCGCCGGCTCCCGTCGGAGGCTTCCTCCTCATCGAGGCGCTGAACATGCTCGAAAACTACAACCTCAAGTTCCTGGGCTTCGATTCGGCCATGAAGCTCCACCTCTTCGCCGAGGTGCTTGCCAGGTCCTTTGACGACTACTACAACGTGCTCGGCGATCCCGACTATGTTGATGTGCCCATGAAAGCCCTGACCTCGAAGGGATACGCCAACGCCAAAGCCGCTTCCATCAAGCTGGACGCCATGAGCACCACGTACGAGAAGATCGATCCCAACAGCGAACATTGGAGCACCACGCACATGTCGGTGGTCGACAAGGACGGCAATGTGGTCGCCCTGACGCAGACCCTTTCCAGCTTCTTCGGCGCCGCCGTGGCCGTCCCCGGCACGGGCGTCATCCTCAACAACGAGATGGGCAACTTCAACGGCAAGAAGGGTTCTCCGGCCTACGCTCCCGGCAAGCGCATGAACACGACCATCGCCCCGACCCTCATCATGAAGGA
>JBAQLW010000194.1:0-3112 GCA_049302175.1 Rectinemataceae bacterium | reverse complement strand
CTTAAGGAATATGCGGATCACGTTCGCGCCATCCGACTGGATTTTCTTGAAATTCTTGATAAATCCTTCAGTCTTGAGGATCTTCACGATTTCAAGCTTGAGCTTGGAGGTCGGAATGTCAACCTTTTCGTGACGAGCCGCACTTGCGTTGCGGATTTTCGTCAGCATGTCCGCGATGGGATCAGAAACGCTCATCGCTACCTCCTACCAGCTCGACTTCGTCACGCCGGGGATCTTGCCTTCGGAAGCCAGCTTCCGGAAGCAGATTCGGCACATGTCGAATTTTCTCATATAACCCCTCGCCCTTCCGCAGATGTTGCAGCGTCGAACCAAACGGGTCATATACTTCGGCTTCTTTTCAGCCTTAAGAATCATCGCCTTACGAGCCATGTACGCCTTCCTTACTTTCTGAAGGGCATGCCCAACATGCCGAGAAGGCTTTTCGCCTCCCTGTCGGTCTTCGCGGTCGTTACGATCGCGATGTTGAGCCCCATCACCTTTTCAATTTTGTCAAAGTCGATTTCCGGGAAAATAATCTGCTCGTTGAGTCCGAGCGAATAGTTTCCATGGCCATCGAACGCGTTCGCGTTGACTCCCCTGAAGTCCTTTACTCGCGGAAGAGCGACATTCATGAGCCTGTCGAGGAACTCCCACATGTAGGCACCCCTGAGGGTGACGCGGCAGCCGATTTCCTGGCCCTGCCTGATCTTGAAGTTTGCGATGGCTTTCTTGGCCTTCGTCTTCACGGCATGCTGCCCAGTGATAATTTCCAGATCGGCGACGGCGGCGTCCAGGATTTTTTTGTTCTCCTTGGCTTCTCCGACACCCATCGAGACGATCACCTTCACCAGCCTCGGAACCTGCATGAAGGATTCATAGCCCAATTCCTTGAAAAGCGCGGGGGCTACCCGCTCACGATAGATTTTCTTGAGTCGGGGCGGCGTAGCCTTTTCGGCTGTCTTGGGCTCAGCCTTGGCTTTGGGCTCGGCTTTAGCCTTGGCCTTGGCTTTGGCTTCCGCCTTGGCTTTGCCTTCAGCTTTTGCCTTGGCTAAAGTTTCAGCCTTGTCTTTCTCTTCAGCCATCAGAGCACCTCCCCGCACTTCCGGCATACCCTTTTCTTGGTATCGCCGTCGAGTTTGTATCCGATTTTCACGGGTCCGCACTTCTTGCACACGATCATGACATTGGAGATGTGAAACGATGCTTCAAGCTCCACGATGCCGCCGCGATCCTGCTGAGTCTTTTTCTTCATGGCTTTCTTGATCATATTGACCCCTGCCACGATAATCCTGCCCTTTTCGCGGTCGATCTTGAGAATCTTGCCCTGCTTGCCCTTGTCCTTGCCGGCTATGACCTGGACAAGGTCCTCTTTCCGGAGCTTGTACTTTATTTCGGCCATATCCTCTCCTTACAGGACCTCGGGAGCCAAAGAGATGATTTTCATGTAATCCTTCTCCCTGAGCTCTCGGGCAACCGGTCCGAAGATGCGTTTGCCTTTCGGATTTTTGTTCGCATCGATGACGACGCACGCGTTGTCGTCGAAGCGAATATACGTTCCATCCGGGCGCCTGTATTCTTTATGCGTCCGCACGATGACAGCCTTCTCGATCGTGCCCTTCTTTATAGAAGAATTGGGAAGGGCCGATTTGACAGCCACGACGATGATGTCGCCGACGGAGGCGTACCTTCGGCGCGTTCCACCCAGCACTTTTATGCACTGGACGGTTTTGGCACCGGAGTTGTCAGCGACCGTGAGCATGCTTTCTACCTGAATCATATTCTTACTCCCGTTCGCCTATTTCGCCCGCTCGACAATCTGCGTAAGCCGCCAGCGCTTGTCGCGGGAGAGGGGTCTGCACTCCTCAATCTTGACGACATCGCCGATGCGGGCTTCGTTCTTTTCGTCGTGAGCCTTCATTTTCTTGGACCTGGTCACGTACTTCTTGTACAGCGGATGCAGCTTGCGCATCACGATCTCGATGACGATGGTCTTATCCATCTTGTCGGAGACCACAACGCCCTGCAGCTCCAGCTTTCCTTTTTTCTCTTTCTGAACGTCGGTATCCACGATTTACTCCTAAGGCCCTTACGCCTTCTCGCCAGCGGCAGCCTTGAGCTTCGCCTGGTTAATAAGGGTCTCGACCCGCGCTATCTGGCGGCGGAGATTCCTTCTTGCGAGAGGGTTTTCGACATGTCCCACGACCATCTGGAAGCGGAGGTCGAAATGCTTCTTTCTGAGGTCTTCGCGCTTGACGAGAAGCTCCTCGATTTTCAGGTCTTTGAACGAATTTTTCATCGCCTTACTCCGTTTCCGCGCGCAGCGCAAACTTGGTCTTGACGGGAAGCTTCGAACCGGCGAGTCGCATGGCCTCTTCGGCTACGGCGGGCTCGACGCCCGAAAGCTCAAAAAGGACGGTGCCCGGACGGACGACGGCTACCCAGTATTCAGGGCCCGGTTTTCCTTTTCCCATGCGGGTTTCAAGCGGCTTCTTGGAGAAGGGCTTGTCGGGGAAAATACGGATCCAGAGTTTCCCTCCGCGCTTGATATAGCGGTTGAGGGCGATACGGGCAGCTTCGATCTGCCTGTTGGTGAGCCAATGAGGCTCGAGGCAGATAAGGCCGTATTCGCCGAAGGCCACCGTATTTCCGCGCTGGGCGTTGCCTTTTTCACGGCCTCGCTGCTGTTTTCTGTGTTTTACTCTCTTGGGTAAAAGCATCTTTAGCTCCTCGCCCTATCGTCGGTTCTGGGAGCGTCGCTGCGGGGCGCCGCGAGGCGCCGCGGACGGCGGTCTCCGCCTTCCCTTCTCTCGCCACGGCCATCGCCACGGCTGTCAACCGAAGCGCCTGCGGGTTCACGCCTGGCCTTGCGGGCGAGCATGCCTGCGTCTTCATTCTTGTCGGCCGAGTACACCATGCCTTGGTAGATCCACACTTTGACGCCTATCTTGCCGAAGGTCGTCTGCGACTCGGCAAAACCGTAATCGATGTCGGCGCGAAGCGTATGGAGGGGAATGCGCCCTTCCTTGAGCTCTTCCGTCCTGGACATGTCGGCGCCGCCCAAGCGGCCGGAAACGCGGATCTTACAACCCTGGGCTCCGCCCTTGATAGCGTT
>JBAQLW010000193.1:0-8119 GCA_049302175.1 Rectinemataceae bacterium | reverse complement strand
ATCAACAAGACCACCTTCGGATACTCGCTCCGCGCCGTAGGCTACAACAAGGACGCCGCCCGCTACGCAGGCATGAAGGTGAGCAGGAACATAATTCTCTCAATGATGATAGCGGGAGCCTTCGCCGGCCTCGCCGGATCGGTGATAACTGTCGGCACCTTCAATTTCGGGCGCGCCATGTCGGCGGCCGAGGGCTATGGCTTCGACGGCATAGCCGTGGCTCTCGTGGGAGGCAACGAGGCATCGGGTATACTATTCGCCGGCATGCTTTTCGGCATGCTGAAATCGGCCCAGCCCCTGATGCAGTCGCAGGGCATACCCCGCGAGATCGCGGGCATCATCCAGGCTTCGATCGTTCTCTTCGTGGCGATGCAGTTCGGAATCAAGCTTCTCCTTGAGCGCTTCAGGAAGAAGCAGGCGGTTTCGGCCGATGGAGACAGAGCATGAGCGTAAAAATCCTCTTCGAAATGTTCCCTATTGCCCTCATGTTCGCCTCGCCCATAATCATCGCGGCTCTCGGCGGACTTTTCAGCGAGCGTTCCGGCATCGTCAACATAGCGCTCGAGGGCATCATGATGATAGGCGCCTTCGCGGCCGCCACGGTTACCGTCCTTCTTGAGGTTTCGACGCCGCTCGCTCCCTGGATTGGCCTTGCGGCCGGTCTTGTCGCCGGCATCATATTCAGCCTCCTCCATGCCGTCGCGAGCGTCAACATGAAGGCCGATCAGACGATATCGGGCACAGCCCTCAACATCCTCGCGGGCGGCCTCACCGTCTATCTCTGCCAGATCATCTTCAATCAACAGAGAACCCGCTCCTTCTCCAATGGCATCCAGAAGCTGACAGTACCCCTTCTGGAGAAAATCCCCCTCCTTGGCAGGATGTTCTTCATCGAGAACTATCCCACCTTCTACATTGCCATCGTTCTGGTCTTCCTCACCTGGTTTCTCGTCTACAAGACACCCTTCGGCCTCAGAATGCGCTCGTGCGGGGAGAACCCCCAGGCTGCCGCCAGCATGGGCATCGATGTCGGCGCGGTCAGGTATTTCGGCGTCATGGCCTCGGGCGCCCTCGCCGGGCTGGCCGGCGGCGTCATGGTTCTCACGGCCGACATCCAGTACACGCTGGTTTCCATACACGGTACCGGCTTTATCGCCCTTGCTTCTCTCGTCTTCGGCAAATGGAATCCCTTCGGCGTTCTGGGAGCTGGGCTCTTTTTCGGTTTCTCCACAGCCCTTTCATTCTACGCGAAGGACATAACCTTCCTTGCCGGGCTGCCCGGGGAATTCTTCTATGCCCTTCCCTATGTGCTCACCATCGTCGCCCTCGTCATCTTCGCGGGCAAGTCCGTGGGACCGAAAGCTGCGGGCCAAATCTACGATTCGGGGAGGCGCTGAAAGAAAAGGTGTCGTACCCCATAGAGAGCAAGATTGTCATCGCCGTCTCATCGAGCGCCCTCTTCGACCTCGCCGAGTCCGATAAGGTGTTCAGGACCCAGGGTGAGGATGCCTATCGCGGCTGGATGAGCGCGAAGAGCGATGAGCCCCTCGAACCGGGCAACGCTTTCTGGTTTATCAAGCGCTTTTTATCCCTCAACAGAGGCTACGCGAGCGGCGAAGGCCCGGCTGAGGTTGTTCTTCTTTCGCGCAATGACCCCGAGGCGGGCATCAGGGTGTTCAAATCCATACGCCGCCATGGCCTCGATATCGTAAGGGCGGCTTTTCTCGACGGCCGCTCCCCCTATCCCTACATTTCCGCTTTCAGCGCCTCGCTCTTCCTCTCTGCCAACGCGGGCGACGTCCGCGCGGCCATAGAGGCCGGCCTGCCGGCCGGCCTCATCCTCTCGCCCGGTTTCGGTGAGGACAAAGAGGGCGAATTGAGGGTAGCCTTCGATTTCGACGGCGTCATAGCGGGTGATGAGTCCGAGCGGCTGTATCGTTCCCAGGGCGGCCGAGAAGCCTTTGTCGACGCGGAACTGCGCAACGCCGAAATGCCGCTCGATCCCGGCCCCATCAAGGGGTTCTTCGAAAAACTCGCTTCGCTCCAGAAGCACCAGCGCCTGGAAGCCGCCGGCGAGGGCACAAAAGTACGCACCGCCATAATCACGGCGCGGAACGCTCCGGCCCACGAGCGGGTAATCAACACGCTGAAATCCTGGGGCATCTCCACCGACGAGACCTTCTTTCTCGGTGGGGTGGAAAAGCGCCGGATTCTCGAAGTCTTCAAGCCTCATCTCTTCTTCGACGATCAGCTCACCCACTTCGAGGGGGCTGGTCCGATCGCTGCCTGCGTCCATATACCCTTCGGCGTCGCGAATGTTCGCGCGGAAAAAATAAACAACTAGGAGAGAATAGCATGCTTCGTCTCACCACACGTGTGTTCACCGATCTCGCCATATACATGATGGGCTTCGGCCTCGTCATCGGGCTTGTATTCCCTGTGTTTCTCCTGGCTGTGGGGGTTTCCTCGGAACTCACCTTCGCTCTCTGGTTCATGGCCCTTTGCGTCGCGGCGGGCATTGTCGTCGGCCTCGTAAACATCCTCCTCGCCCGGGGCATCGTCGGCAAACGTATCCAGCTACTCGTCGACAAAATGGGCTACATCGCGAAGCATCTTAATCAGGACCGCCATGAGGACATTCTGGTGAACTGCGATCCTGAAAAATGCCTGATCGGCGTCGATTCCTCGGATGTCCTGGGTGAGAGCGCGAAATCCTACAACAGCCTCGTCAACTCCCTTTTCGCATCCATCAAATCCGAGCTGAGCGTGAGGGATTTTACCTCGATGCTCACCCTCAGGCTCGAGCTCGAAGATCTAGCCTTGGCCGCTCTCCCGGCTCTCTTTTCCGCCACATCGACAGAGGCCGGAGCCATCATCATGGAACGAGAAGGCGAATTGCGCGTCATCTCCTCACACAGGATCGCCGATCCGGAGAAAATGGTGAAGGGCGATGTGGTGGGATCCGCCTTCAAGACGGGGAAGAGGGAAATCATCGATATCCCGAGCGATATACTCATGGAAGGCGCCCTGGTGGACTTCGCGCCTAGGGCTGTCTGGGTGGAACCCCTCATATACCACGATGTCGCCCTCGGCGTCATCGTTTTGGCGTCCGCCGCCCCCATCGGCGCCGATGCGCTTCACTTCTTTGACCTCGTCAACGCCAGTCTGGCCGTCGCCTTTCGCAACGCCATCACCTATGATCAGCTCCAGCAGCTCGCGGCGAATGACTCCCTCACCGGCATGTTCAATCGCCGTTTCGGCATGGCGCGCCTCCAGGAGGAGTATGGCCGCGCGATACGTTCAGGCTCTCCTTTGGGCGTCTGCATTTTCGATCTTGATCACTTCAAGAAGGTGAACGATACCTATGGTCACCCCGTCGGCGACAAGGTCCTCGTCCATGTCTCCAAGCTCATCAGGGGAGCTCTCAGGGAAGGCGACGTCGCGATGCGCTACGGCGGCGAGGAATTCATGATCGTGATGCCCGGAGCCTCCATCACCGATTCCTTCGAGATCGCCGAACGCGTCAGGCGGCTTGTGGCAGAAACGGTATTCCAGCATGGATCGAATACTCTAACGCTGACGATCTCGGGCGGAGCGGCCGCCTGGCCCGATTTCGACGCCGCTTCGGCGGAGGCTCTCGTCAGGCGTTCGGACGAATCGCTGTATAAAGCAAAAGAAGAGGGCAGAAACCGGATAATTGCGCTATAATGGAATTTGAGCAGACAGGTTTCGGCTGTCCATAAAAAATAGAGCGAGGATGGCGATGATAGACACGAACGCACTTCAGAAGTATTCCCTCTTCGGTGGCGTTTTGCCTGAGCAGATAGAGCGCATCAAGCCGCTCTTCGGCTATGCCCGCTACGACGCGGACGAAACCCCCATGCGCGAGGGCGATCCCAACGACAAAATCTACTTCATCATCGGTGGACGGATCAGCGTTTCCAAACAGGGCATCGTCATCGCCGAACTGGGCGAGGGTGAAACCTTCGGCGAGATGGAACTGATCGATATAATGCCCAGTATCGCCACCATCACGGCGCTTGAGCCGCTGGAAGTCGTCACCATATCCAATCGCGCCCTCTACGAGATATCGAAAATCGACACAAAAGCCTTCGCCCTCATGGTGATGAACCTCGCCCGCGACCTCTCGCGGCGCCTGCGCAGGATGGATGAGCTGGCATGCAGGGAATAGGGAGCCGGAAGAGATGCTAAAATCATGCGATCCAAACAGCATAGTGCACAGTGTTACGATAAGGCATCACCTTACAAATGTTTTGCCAAGGAGACAAGCATGGCTCAGCCACAGAACCCCGATTTCCTCTTTCGCGGCGATATCGAGTCGCTGGACCCCTATGTAGCCCACCTTATCGAAGGCGAGGCGGAGCGCCAGGCGCGCAAGCTCATAATGATCCCTTCGGAAAGCTATGCCCCCGCTGCGGTTCGCCAGGCCTTGGGATCGGTTTTCAATAACGTCTATGCCGAAGGGTATCCATCGGCCCGCGCCATGCGCGAAACCGAGGCTCTGCTTTCCGATGATGAGTATCAGCGCTCCTATTACCGGCGCTATTCTGACCGCCGCTTCTACAAGGGCGTCGATTACGTGGACATCGTCGAATCGCTGGCTGCCCGGAGAATAGCTCAATGCTTCGCCAACGAAAACGCCCCGGTGGAGAGCATCCGAGCCAACGTGCAAGCCCTGTCAGGCTCGGCCGCCAACCTGGCCATCTACGACGCGTTTCTCCAGCCCGGCGACACGCTCATGGGCCTGGATCTCTTCCAGGGAGGGCATCTCACCCACGGCAGCGAATTCAATATTTCCGGCAAGCGCTATAAGGTCGTCTCCTACGGCGTGGATCCCGGCACCGGCACGCTGAATTACGACAGGATAATGGAACAGGCGATGGAATGCCGTCCCAGGATCATCATCGCGGGCTTCACCTCTTACACCTGGGCGCCCGACTGGGCTCGGTTCCGCGCCATCGCCGATGCCTGCGGAGCCCTCCTGCTCGCGGACATCGCCCATGCGGCCGGCCTGGCCATCGGCAAGGTCTATCCCAACCCGGTCGGCATCGCGGACGCGACCGTCTTCACCACCCACAAGACCCTCGGCGGACCGCGCGGCGCCGTCATCCTGACCACCTGCGAGGAAAAGGCGCAGATGATCGACAACGCCGTCTTCCCGGGCGCCCAGGGCGGACCCCATCCCAACAAGTTCGCCGCCATCGCCATCGCCGCCCGCCTCGCGCAGACCGAGCAGTTCAGGTTGCTTCAGGAAAGCACGGTGGCGAACGCCAGCGCCCTCTCAGACGCCTTCTCGAGGAACGGACTTAAGGTCGTATACGGCGGCACCAATACCCACATCGTCCTCCTGGACGTGAGCGCGCTCAAGGGCGCCTCCGGCTACCCCCTGCGCGGGGAAATTGCCGCCCGGCTTCTGGATCTCGCGGGCATCGTCGTCAACAAGAACACCGTCCCCGGCGACACGCGAACGGCACTCGCCAGCGGCATCCGCTTCGGCACGCCATGGGTCAGCCAGCGCGGCCTGAAACCCGCCGATATGGACGATATCGCCTCAATCGTCAGGGATGTGCTGACAGGGATTCGCCCCTATTTCTATCAGGGGCTTGCGGGCGAGTTGCCGCGCGGCAAGATCGACCTGAATACACTGAAAAAAGCCCAGGCCAAGGTTGCCGAACTGGCAGATCGCGCGGGCATAGATTTTATCCCGGCATCCAGGACGAGTGCGCCTTCGCAGGGAAAGGAAAGGATCTTCCTGATCAAGGGCTTCCGCGCCAAGGCATTCCTCCAGGAAATCTGCACCGGCAACCTGGCCCTCCTGTCTTCGGACAAACCGCTGTCGACCTTCCTCCTGGACGGCTTGGGCAGGCTTATCGGAGAAGCCGTCCTCGCATGCCTGCCGATGGACTCCCAGGGCAGAGATAATTTCCTGCTGAAGACACCCGCCTCCGCGGCCAATTCCGTGAAGGCATGGGTGGAAGGACTCTCCGACGGATACGTCCTCTTCGACGAGGGCGATGTCTTCCGGAAGGTGCAAGGGCCAGTGACAATTGCCGAAGTGGTTGAAGGAGGTGAGGGCTGGGACAGGTCGCTCAAGGCCTTCGGGCCTTCGGAAGCCTTTTCCGTCCCTATTAGCAACGATGGAGCAAAACTGGCGGAGCGATATCCGGAGCGCTTCGATCTGGCCAAGACTTATTTTGTCGGCCAGGATCAGGTTCTGAAGGCCGGAAATCCGAAAGCGGGCTTATCCCCCCTCCCGGAATGGAAATGGAATGAGGCGGGGGAAGCGTCACTCAAGCGAACTGTCCTCTACGAGGCACATAAGAAGTTTGGCGCCAAGCTCGTTCCCTTCGCGGGCTGGGAAATGCCAGTCTGGTACACGAGCGTCAGCGAGGAACACGCAGCGGTGCGCAATGCCGCCGGGCTCTTCGACGTCAGCCACATGGGTGCCTTCGAGGTCTCCGGTCCCAACGCGATACCCTTCCTGGACACGGTCGGTTCCAACTATGCCCATTGGCTGGAAGTGGGCCAGTCATGCTACGGCTACCTCCTCGATCCGCATAGCAAGATCATCGACGATTTCATGATCTACCGCCGGAGAACCGATTCATTCCTCCTGGTGGTGAATGCCTCCAACGAGGACAAGGACTGGGATTGGCTGAACGCGGTCAACAAAGGCAGGGCAGTGCTGGATATCCAGCGTCCTTGGGTAAGGGTGGAAGCCCCCGCGGTGCTGCGGAACCTCAAGGATCCCGCCTCCGGCAAGGACCAGTTGCGCGACATTGCCCTCCAGGGACCGGCTTCCCTGGCCATCCTGCAGGCCTGCACCGATGATCCCCGCACGCGCTTCGCGCTGAGCCAGGTAAAGCGAACCGACCTCATCGATGTTTCCCTTTCCGGCATCCTCCTGGTGGCGGCCCGGACAGGCTATACAGGCGAAGAAATGGGCTTCGAGATCTTCATTCATCCGGACCAACTGGTGGAGTTCTGGAACATGCTCCTGGAAAAGGGCAAGCCCTTCGGGATTCTCCCCTGTGGGCTGGCCGCCCGCGACAGCACCCGCACGGAAGCCGGGCTGCCCCTCTACGGCCACGAACTGGCCGGACCCTTCGACATCACTCCGGCCGAGGCTGGCTTTGCAGGCTATGTGAAGTACCATAAGCCCTTCTTCGTCGGCCGAGATGTCCTGCTGAAGCAGGATCTCGGGCGGACGCGGGAACTGGTGCGTTGGCGGATGAACGGCAAGGGCGTGCGCCGACCCGGGACCCATGCCCCCCTCGTCAACAGGCAGGGCCAGATGATCGGCTATGTCACGAGCTGCTCCATCGACAGCGAAGGCGTCCTCATGGGTTTGGGCATCGTGGATATTAGATTCGCCAAGGAAGGTACGCCGATAGGCATCTTCGTCCTGCCCGAGAAGGCTCAGCAGGAAAAACAGAAACCTGAACTGGAAATAGGCGACAAGGTTCTTCTCCACGTCGAGGCTACCATACTCAGGAGGTTCCCGGAGAAGAGAAAAAGCCGAGGCTGACGGCGACTATGAGCGATGCTTCGTTGTGGAAAACCGTTGAGCTGGACAGTTTCTCGGGCTTGGTCTACAATGTCATTGCATGTTTCAAAATATTCGGAGGTCTCTATGAACAACAAGCGCAAATTTTTTGCCGTTCTCGCACTGGCTTTCTTCACTATGTCGATCGCTTCCTGCACGCTCACGAAGAAGATTCTTCCGCCTGGACAGGCTAAAAAACTCACTGGACAGCAGAGCGCTTCAGGCAAGAAATAAAGAACCGAGCCGAATCAAGCTCGGCCCAGGCCGTGACATACTCGAATAAAAAGAGGCTATCCATACGTGGATAGCCTCTTTTTCAGAGTTTTACCTCGCTGCAATAGCTTCCGAAGCGGTTACATTTTTGCATCGATTTCGGTTTTCATGGAACGAAATGTCTCGGCATCGATCTCGCCGCGCGCGTACCGCTCGATGAGAATATCAATTCCCCGTTCTTTTTGGCCTATGAGATCCGGTTTTCGGTTTTTGCCCAATCGCACGATCAGCACTATCACCAGCGCGATGATCGCCACCATGAATATTCCCATAACAATG
>JBAQLW010000192.1:0-5968 GCA_049302175.1 Rectinemataceae bacterium | reverse complement strand
AACCTTCAGCATCGGGCTTGTACCGGAAGCAACTTTCGCCTCAAGCGCATCGAGAATCCCTGAAGTATCCTCGGCGATGCAGAGATCATCCAGCATTTCTTTCCTCAGAAAACCGTCGTCAGCCATGCGCGCGAGCATTCTGAGAAGGTCATCGTAGAACCCAGCGATATTGATGATACCAACAGGCTTCGAGTGATAGCCTATGTAGCGCCATGCCCAGACCTCAAAAAGCTCCTCCATCGTGCCTATGCCTCCGGGAAGGGCTATAAAGGCATCGGCTTTTTCCTGCATGAGAGCTTTTCGCTCATGCATGTCCTTCACCACGTAAAGTTCCGTGAGCTCCATATGATCCACCATCTCATTCAAGCGAGTTGGTATGATACCGATCACCGTGCCGCCCTCCTGCATGGCTGCCTCGGCCAGCATTCCCATCGTGCCGACATTGCCGCCGCCATAGACGAGGGTGATGCCACGGCGCGCAATGAGTCTGCCGATCTCGGCCGCAGCTTCGCCAAAGAGTGGGGAAGCCCCTTCAGACGAACCACAAAACACACAAATCGAGCCGATCATGGGAACTCCTTAGCTTCTTGACGAAAATTATGCTAAAATTTGATGAAAGTGTATCCCTTGGAAGTGAATTGTCCATGAAAAACGTAAAGCAGACGAAAAAGTTGAAATGGCGACATTGTTATGCAATTGCCATTTGTGTATTCCTTACCAACTCTTGTGCCACTCAGAAGGCTCTATACAGCCAGGTTTTTGGCGCTAAAAAAACAGTCAACTGGGAAAATCGCCTTTTCGCGTGGAAATCCGAAATCGACTATGCCAAGCCGTCCAGATACCTTGCGGCTGGACCCTTGACCGGCTTGTCGGATGAAAATCGCGCACTTGTCGAATCAACCCTCTCCTGGGATGCGATCGAAGACAAAAGTTGGAGACTGGTCGATGGAATCTATCGCTACGTGCTCGACGAGGAAAATTTTAGACCCATCAATGCCGACGGCGCCATGATCGCCAAACGCCCCGCCGATCGCATCTTCGCCGAGAAGACACTCACGGGCTGCCATGACTGGGGCATCGTGCTGGCGGCAACCCTGCGCGCCTTCGGCATTCCGGCCATCTATACCGATGCCGCTTCCGTGTCTTGGGCAGCCACATACATTACAGGCAAGAAAGCCTTACCGTTCTATGTCCACGTCTTTATCGAAGCATGGATCGATGACAGGTGGGTGCTTCTCAATGCCACGATACCTGAGGCCATCCTCAGCCATGATTTCAATGATTCGCTCATCGACTTCCCGGTAGGCGACAACAGCAGATATTACGTGATGTTCAAGGGTCTCGACCCTCTGGACTACGGGCTACGCTCGGCGACAGACATGCGAAACTCGATGATAGCGGCCTCCCAAACGGTTGCAGAGAGCGCAAGCCTGCCTTCCGCAACCCATTCCCCCTTGTCTGTGTTCGGCCTTGCCCGAAAAAATCGTGTGATCGCGAAGGCTATGGACCAGAGACAGTTCTAGTGGAGGTGGGGGGAGTCGAACCCCCGTCCTCGAGCGCGCACCGCACGCATCTACAGGTTTGTCCGTCCTTTTGCTTGTCGAAACCAGGGGCGCGGGGCGGCACGCTCCCCCGGTTCGTATTCCGGTTTGTTTTCCCTCCCGCGCCCCGGACTGCGCGGAAGGTGAGCCCCGGTCAGTTGCAGACCTTTCCGACGCTCAGGGCGGCGCATCGGGAGGTCCGTCGTTCTACGCTACTTACGCGGCGAGAGCGAGATTGCCGTTGTTGTTGGCAAGTAAAAGTTTTGCCGAATGTTAGGAGGTCGGCGTCTCCACCTGCAACGCACGATACGGACCGCACAAGTCGAAACCGGTGCACCCCCTATCGCAACTACTATGAATATAGGTAAATCGGGAATAGGGGTCAATCCCGGGATCTTGGTTCGACTTCCGGAAAGCCCTATTATTCCGCCGGAACCGCCCTGTCGATGATGCCCCCACCGAGCACGAGGCCCTCGTTGGAATAGAGGACGATAGATTGTCCGGGGGCCACTGCTCGCTGGAAGATGTCGAATTCGACCCTGACGCCCTTTTCAATCTTAGTGACAGTGCTAGGCACGGGTTTATGATTCTGCCGGATTTTCGCCATCCCGCGCAGCAAGGTCGCGCTAACCGCTTCGGCCGTAGCCATGCGAGTATCCTGAAACGTGAAGTTGCCGCTTATCAGTCCGGAGGAGAAAAGCCCGGCGTTGGGACCAACGATCACCCTGTTGGCCTTGGCGTCCAGACCCAGCACATAAAGGGGGGTGGGGCCTGTGCTTAGGCCGATGCCCCTCCGCTGGCCTATCGTGTAAAATGGCAATCCCCTGTGTTTTCCGAGTACCTTGCCCGCCGTGTCGACGATATCGCCGGGCGCTGTTTCGGCGTTTTCGAAGAGGGGAGCGTAGTCGCCTCCTGCCACGAAATCCTGGCTTTCAGGCTTGTCGGCGACCTCGAGGCCGTGCTCGCGCGCCAGGCTTCGCACTTCGCTCTTCGTCATCGCGCCCAGGGGGAAGAGGATTTTCTCCAGGCGCGACGATTCGAGGCCATAGAGGAAATAGGTCTGATCTTTGGCCGCGTCGGCCGCCGTTTTCAGGAAGGTGATTCCCTCTCGCGTTTCCTTGCGGGCGTAGTGGCCTGTGGCGAAAAAGTTGAAGGCTATGCCGGCCTTATGGGCGTGATCGACCAGAAACCCGAATTTTAGTTCCCTGTTGCAGATAACGCAGGGATTGGGAGTCCTGCCTTCCTTGTATTCCTTTCTGAAGTATTCAATGACATGCTTCTCATACTCTTCCGATAGGTCCAATACGTGGTATTCGATGCCGAGCCGTGCTGAAATCCGCTCGCAGGCGGCGATATCCTCTTCCTCGCCAGGACCAAAACAGGCATGCTTCAGGCCTTCCTGAATCTTATAAGCTCCCTTCCATATCTTCATGGTGAGGCCTAGAACCTTGTATCCTTCATCCTGGAGAATCGCGGCGGCGAGGGCTGAGTCCACGCCCCCCGAGAGTCCGACGGCTACGGTGATGGTGCTTTTCATAACAATCCTGATTATAGCATCCATGACTTTTGATGTTCTAGCATTGCCAAAAGCGGTAAAAATGACTAAAATCCTGACAATTCGCCATCATGATGAGCCGATATCGCAGGCCTACGGGCTTATGGTACGGAAAGGAATCTTTCAGATGCAGGATGTCTTCATAGGTTTCACTTCGATCACGTGGAAAATGCTTCTCATGTATGGTATCGGGGGCCTTCTCATCTGGCTTGCCATCAAGAAGGAGTACGAGCCCATGCTTCTCCTTCCCATCGGATTTGGAGCCATTCTTGTCAACATGCCTCTCTCGGTGGTGTGGGACTATGAAGGCACGGCAGGTTTTCTTAAGATTCTCTACGATGGAGGAATAGCGAATGAGCTCTTTCCGGTCCTCATTTTCATCGCCGTTGGCGCCATGATTGATTTCGGGCCTCTCTTCAAGAATCCGATGATGATCTTTTTCGGTGCCGCCGCGCAGTTTGGCATCTTCGTGACAATAATCCTCGCCACCCTCCTCGGGTTCGACCTCAAGACCGCGGCCAGTATCGGGATCATAGGCGCGGCTGACGGGCCAACAGCGATCTTTGTGGCGAACAAGTTCGCCAGGGATTATCTTGGACCTATATCGGTAGCCGCTTACTCATATATGTCGTTGGTGCCCCTCATTCAGCCTCCCGTCATCCGCGCACTGACAACGAAAAATGAGCGCACGATCCACATGACCCTCCACGAGTCCAACGCTCCGAAGTGGCTCAAGGTTCTGTTCCCGATCGTGGTGACTTTAGTCGCCGGCTTTGTTTCGCCGATGTCCGTGTCGCTTGTCGGTTCTCTCATGTTCGGCAACCTCATCCGCGAATCGGGCGTACTGGAGCGGCTTTCCCAGACAGCGCAGAATGAGCTGGCCTACCTGGTCACCCTGCTTCTTGGCATTTCGATCGGGGCGAGCATGACAGCTGACAAGTTTCTCAACTATCAGACCCTCCTCATCCTGGCCATGGGCCTCTTTGCCTTTATTTTCGACACCGCGGGCGGTGTCCTTTTCGCCAAGCTGGTCAATCTTTTTCTGCCCAAGGACAAGAAGATCAACCCGATGATTGGCGCATGCGGCATTTCAGCGTTCCCGATGTCGGCGCGCGTGATCCAGAAGATGGCGAACGAAGATGAAAAGGGCAATATCATTCTCATGCAGGCGATAGGCGCCAACGTTTCGGGACAGATCGGTTCGATCATCGCGGGTGGCATGGTTCTCGCGCTCGTGCCTTTGCTTGTAGGCTGAGGGAGGAGGAAAAATGAACAACATCATCGAAAACCTGAAGAATTCATCCACGACGGTGCAGGCCTTCGGCGTCACGGCCGGTGGATTGATCGGCGTCTTCGCTACTCTCGCTTTTTTCTTCTTTCTGATCTGGGTTGCCAACAAGATAAGCAGTAAAAAAAACTGAGGACGAAACGTCCCAGGGATACAAAAAGGCGCCGGAAGGCGCCTTTTTCATTGCTATCGTAATGATTGTGCAGGTCGGGGGCGTAGGGAGTTCTAGGCGTTCTTTACCGCTATCGCCAGTTCCTTTCCGCGCTCGTACAGAAGATCGAGCATCCCGTCATCGGGGCTGCCCGCCCATTCGACGGATTCGAGCGACTCCCACTTCAGAGGCGCAATCTTGTTCTCGTATTCCTTTCTCGCGCCGCCCACCCAGCCGAAGCTCCCTATCCTCAACACTTTGCGATACCAAACGTGCTTGCGCTCGAATATGTCGAGCACATAGGCCATGGGCGGAAATGTCTTGTACTCGTAGGTTGGCATGGCGATGAGGATGCCTTCGCTCTTGTAAGCATCAGCGAGCACCCATGACACATCTTCGTTCGGCACACGGTGGATAGTGTAGGGCACTCCCTCTTCCTCGATGCCTTCGATGACAGCCGCGAGGCCTTTCTCGGTGTTGCCGTACATGGAGCCCCAGACGATGGAAATCTCCTTCTCCCTCGGACCTTCTAGATAGTCGGCATAGCGGGCGTATCGATCGATGATCTCGGCAGGAGTCTGGCGCCAGACTATGCCGTGGCTTGGGGCTACGACCTTGATCTCGAGTTCGGCGATCTTGGCGATGGCTTTTTTGACGAAGAGGCCGAAACTCGAGACGATATTGGCATAGTAGCGCAGGGATTCCGATTCGAAGAACTCATGCTCCTCGGGAGTGAATTCGTCGTCAAAGACGCGGTCGCCGAGGACGCCAAAGGAACCGAAGGCATCGCAGGAAAAGAGAACGCCTCCGTCGGCGGCCCACGTGAACATCGTCTCGGGCCAGTGGACGTTGGGCGCCTCGAAGAAATCGAGGGAGACGCCCTCACCCAGGTCAAGCCTGTCGCCGGTCTTCACTGCGCGCAAGCCTTCGTCCAGCTTGTAGAAGCTTCGAACGAGGTCGATGCCTTTCTGTGTGGCGATGATTTCGGCTTTGGGATTGATGGCCCGAAATTCGGCGAGCCAGCCCGTGTGATCGGGTTCCAGATGGTTGAGGATAAGATAATCGATGTCATCGAGGCCAACGCCGATAGTGGCGAGCTGGCCGGCCAATTCTCCCGGCGCTCCTACCCAATCGCGGACAAGGTCGATGAGGGCGATTTTTTCCGACTTCACAAGGTAGGAATTGAGGGAAACTCCGTAAGGAATGGGCCAGATTCCTTCAAAAAGGTCATCCGATTTGATATCCGCGTGGAGCGCATAGATCTTTTCAGTGATGGGGTGGACTTTCATGCTGGCTTCCTTTCTGTCGAGCTGAGCGGCATTTGTTCCGCCTTCAAGTATCAATTAAAGCATCTCTTGCCGCAATGGGCAACCTGTTCAGAATGCACCACTCACGGTGGCGCCAAGGGAGAGGGACACGGCGTTGCTGCCGGA
>JBAQLW010000191.1:0-5692 GCA_049302175.1 Rectinemataceae bacterium | reverse complement strand
CTCGCTGTCCTACATCGAAACGCTCCGCTCCTTCAAAAGGGTGCTCAAGCAGCGCAATGCTGCCCTCAAGGAGAGCGCCTACGATCTCCTCGACGTGCTCGATCCTCTATTCGCCGCCTACGGGCTGGACCTGATGTCGGCCAGGCGGGCTCTGCACGGGCGTTTCCAGAAGGAATTCCCCGGACTCTACGAGTCGGTAGCCCTTCTCGGAAGAAAGGTGGATCTGGAATATTCGACGAGCTGGCCGGCGGAGGCTTCGGTGGATTCAGTGCTCGAACTCCTGGGTTCCCGCCGCGAAGGGGAGATCATGCTCGGGACGACGCGATCCGGCCCCCACCGCGACCGCTGGAATTTCGGCTGCGAAGGCGAAATATTCACCGACAAGGCTTCCACCGGACAGCTGCGCCTCGTCTCCCTCGTCCTGCGCGTCATAGAGGCGCGCGCATACGCAGACTCCGCCGCGCGCGCCGATTCGGCGGCAGGCGGCCAGGCGGCTTCGCCGAAATGGCCCGTCCTCCTCCTTGACGACGTGCTCCTGGAGCTGGACGTGGGGCGACGGCGGAGGTTTTTGGACCTGCTTCCGGGGCCGGGCTCCGGCGCCCAGGCTTTCTTCACCTTCCTGCCCGAAGAACCGTGGACTGAATACGAGAACGGCGGTACGATCGTCTATAAGGTGAGCCATGGCCGATTCCAGAATCAAGAGCGTCTCTGATCTCCTCTCATCGTTTTTCGACAAGGACCTCTTCAAGGAAAGCCAGCAGTTTTCGGGCTTTGGCCGTTCCTGGAAGGCGATAGCGGGGGCGAGGCTTGGGGAACATTCGCATCCCGCCGACATACGGCACGGCATTCTCATCGTCGAAACGGAACACCAGGGTTGGACACAGCTGCTGCAGCTCCAGCAGGACCGCATCCTTGGGGAAATCCAGCGGCGCTTTCCTGACCTGAAAATACGGGGCATTGCCTGGAGGCTTGGAAACGAGGCGGGGACCGCGCTTCCGCCCGTGTCGCCGCCAGGGGCTGAGGCGGCGGCCAGGGTTCTGGCCACAGCGGGAACTCTGGCGACGGCGGAGCAAAACGAGGCAGAAATAGCCTTGGATAAAAAAGCCATGGAGAAGAGGGGCCTGCCACCAGATATGGTGGCTACCTTCGCCAGGATCAGGAAAAACATCAATAAATAGGGCCCTCTTTGCGCGCGCGACGCGCCCCGAGGAGCCTGGGCGTGGCATGGTGGCCGATTGACGAAGCCCATCCCATCGTTTTATACTCACGAACCTGCCTTGTCCGTGCAGCGGAAAGGGTATCAATCGAAATCGACCGGCGTGCGAGCGCCGTCGCGCATAGAGCAAGGAGCACGTTGTCATGAAGCGCACCTATCAACCCAGCAGAACGAAGAGAAACAGGAAATTCGGCTTTCGCGCCCGTATGAGCACGAAGGGCGGCCGCCTCGTTCTCAAGAGAAGAAGAGCCAAGGGACGGATCAAGCTCTCCGTCGCCGACGAGAAGAAAAAGTATTAGCGGAATGTCCCCAGTTGGGGATATGGAAAAGCAGAGACAGGATTTTCCGAAGTCCGAAAAAGTACGGACGAAATCGGAGATTGACCGGATTTTCCGCACGGGCGCCCGGTTTTCATGCAAAGGGATGGTGCTTCGCGTAAGCCGGAATACCCTTGGCTGGAATCGGGCGGTTTTTGTCGCCGTACGTTCGTTTGAAGGGGCTGTGCAGCGCAACAGGGCCAAACGGGTCGCCCGCGAGGTCTGGCGCCTCAACAAGCACAGGATTAGCCCCGGCAACGATCTAGCCTTCGTGCTGTACCCAGAATACGACAGTTTTGCGGAGTATTCCGGCTCGATGCTCCTTCTTCTCCGCAAGGCGGGTCTGATGCGATGAAGTTTTTGGTAAAACTGATTTCACTTCCCTTTCTCGCTCTTATCAGGTTGTATCAGATTCTCATCTCCCCTCTTTTCCCCCCGTCGTGCAGGTTTTTCCCCACCTGTTCAGCGTATTCCTATCAGGCGATTTCCAAGTATGGTCCATTCAAGGGCGGTTATCTCGCCCTAAAACGGATCCTTAAATGTCATCCGAGAAACCCGGGAGGCTTTGACCCAGTACCATGAGCATATTCAATTTAAACGACGGATCCCAAACCAGTGAAGAAAAGCGGCGTACCATACTTGCAGTAGTGCTGTCGACGGTTATCGTGGGTGTTGGCTTCATTGCCCAGAACGCCCTTTTCCCGCCCGCCCCCCAGACCGCGCAAACGCAGGTGAGCGGCCAGCAGACATCCACAACGAGCGGCCAGAGCGCGACGCCAGCGGCGACGGTTCTGACGGAGCCGTTCAAGACCGATGCCGCCGCCGTCGCCGCGCCCGCGGGCGCCGAAGCGAAAGACCTGCCGGTAGCCCAGGCCAGCTATACCATTGAGACCGACCTCATCAAGGCAGTGCTGACCAACGCGGGAGGCGATATCGTTTCCCTCCAGCTCAAGGAGCACAAGGACAAGACCGGCTATGTCGACCTTGTCGTGCCTGGCGAAAAAGGCTCGAACGGGATTTCCCTGGCCTTCGGTGTGCAGGACACGATGCCCGTCAAGGAACTGATGAACGTCTCCTGGCTCGATGGCGAGAGAAAGACCATACAGTTCGCCCGAACCTTCTACGCCAAGGCGAGCGGTTCCGAGGAGCCGGTTCCCTTCATCTACAAGAAGACCTTCAGTTTCCGGGACGGTGAATACCTCTTCGGCATGGCGGTAACCCTCGAGGGGGCGAATGGGGCTCAGATTCCCCTCAACACCAACGGCACCGCCTACACCCTTTCCATCGGGCCGCAGATCGGACCCCGCTTTGACCATCTTCCGAAAAACGCCGATTACAGGAAATACGTCCTCGAGATCAATGGGAAGAAAAAGCTCGAGACGGCAAAGGCCGGAAGCCTCCAGGTTATAAAGGACCAGCCGACCTGGGGCGCGCTTGCGGGCAAATACTTCGCCTTCATCGCCATACCCGAGGCCCCCTTCGCTTCATTCAGCTATCTCCAGTCCCAGGATCCGGCGATCAAGCAGACCAACACCATGTTTGTTTCTCGGCCGGTGATCAATTCTTCAAGCCAGACGGACAGGTACTATTTCTATTTCGGCCCAAGAACGGCCACCGAGCTCGCCAAGTACGAATACTCCGACAAGAACGCCTTCGGTCTCCAATCAATGCGCCTCGAGGACGCGACCGAGCGTTCCAACCTCCTGGGTTGGCTTGAGAGCATCCTCAAGTTCATGCTGAATATCTTCTATAAACTCATCCCGAACTACGGCGTCGCCATAATTCTCGTGACGATCGTCATCAAGATCATCTTCTTCCCCCTGACGAAGAAGGGTTCCATCTCCACGGCCAGGATGCAGGAGCTGCAGCCCAAAATGCAGGAACTTCAGGCCAAGTACAAGGGCAATCCCCAGAAGCTCAACCAGGAGATGGCCGAGTTCTACAAGCGCGAAAACTACAACCCCATGTCGGGCTGCCTGCCGATGCTGATCCAGTTCCCCCTCTTCATCGCCATGTACAGCCTCTTCAACAACCACTTCGACCTGAGGGGCGCGAGTTTCATCGCCGGATGGATTGGCGACCTTTCCCTGCCGGAGAGCATCTGGAATTTCGGCACTTTCCGCCTTCCCATGCTCGGTTGGAACGATTTGAGGGCCTTGCCCATCATTTACCTGGCAAGTCAACTTTTGTATGGCAAGTTCACGCAGACCTCCCAACCGGGGCAAAACGCGAGCCAAATGAAGCTCATGATGTACGGAATGCCCATCATGTTCTTCTTTGTCCTCTACGACGTGCCATCGGGACTTCTGCTGTATTGGATCGTGAGCAACGTCCTGACGATAGCCCAGCAGATGGTGATCAACGACATGCTGAAGAAGCATAAGCTGGCCGCCGCGACGGCGCCTTCGGGCCAATCCTTCCAGGGAAACAATGGCGCGATGAAGAGCGCGGGAAAAACGACGGTACGGGGAAAAGCCCCGGCTGCCGAGGCCGGCTTCGGCGACAAGGTCAAGGGTTGGCTCGAGAAAAAAGCTGCCGAAGCCACGAAAACGGCAGACCCCAAGGGTTCCTCGTCCGCACCCAGCAAGGGCGGTTCCGAAAAACCCGCCAGGAAGAAGCGCTGAGGCCGGAAAGAAGGGCTGACGAAAGCTCGGTGGGCCGTGATTGGTCGTGATTATCCTCTCTTTAGGAGATGTGCGATGATATATGAATTTGAAGGCAAGACTGAGCGCGAAGCTATCGAGCTTGCCGCCGCCCAGCTGGGGCTGGAAACGGATGAATTCGATGTGGAGATTCTCGAATCCCTCTCGGGTGGATTATTTAAAAAGGGAAAAGTGAAGATCAGGGTTCACACCGATGAGGCGACCCCAGCCGATCCGAAGCTGGTTCCCAAGGCGATTCCCTCGGCAGGAAGCGTTTCGGCGGCTTCCATGATCGAGCACGCCGTCCTCTCCGATGCGGATCGCATGCCGATCGATGAATTCGAGACGAAGATTGTGGCTTGGACAACCGAGGTTGTGGGCAAGATGGGCTATCCGGCCAAGGTATCCGTCCTGTTCAGGGAAGAGAAGAAGGTAGGCCTGAAGATCGAGACGGAAAACACGTCGATCATCATCGGCAAAAAAGGCAAGAACATAGATGCTCTCCAGCTCCTGGCCAATGTCTACGCGGGCAGGCTCGGCAGGGAGGACATCAAGGTGATACTGGATTCAGAAAACTACAGGATCCGCAGGGAGGAATCCCTGGTTCGTATCGCCTACGAGTCGGCTGAGCAGGTGCGGCGAACGGGCCGCTCCATCCTCCTTGAACCGATGAATCCCTTCGAGCGCAGGATAATCCACACGACGCTGAACGATATCGTGGACATCGAGACAAAGAGCGAGGGCGAGGGCCTGTTCAAGCAGGTGCGCATAATGTTCCGCGGCAGGAAATAGGGCTCTCCGCACTCTTCAGCTTGACCGTATTTGAATTTCCGGGTTAAAATTCCGCGTTTCCCACCCATTCTCCGTGTCCAATCCCTGTAGCAAGAACGGGACACGCACGAAAGCGGATATTACCTGCAAAGGAGATTTTTTCCGCCATGGCAGTAAAGACCTTCAGGGGCGGCGCGCACCCGCCCGAAAGAAAAGACCGTTCAAGCGGCCTTGCGGTAGAACACCTGTACGAGGTCAAGCAAGTCGTCGTCCCCGTGAACCAGCACTTCGGAGCTCCCCTACAGGCCCTGGTGAAGGTGGGCGACATTGTGAAGCGCGGACAGAAGATAGCGGACGCTGATGGGCGAATGACGGTTCCCGTCCATTCCCCCATGGCCGGTATCGTCAGGAAGATTGAGCCCAGAACCCAATCCAACAACTCGGACGGCCCCTGCATCGTCATCGAAGCCCTTCCCCCCGTCGCCGAAGGCGAGCCAGCGAGGACTCCCGAGGAGCTTGTGGACTTCCTGCCGCCCCTGGACGCATTCGCCTGCACGAAAGACGAGGCTTTGACCAGGGTACGCGCGGCCGGCATCGTCGGCATGGGCGGAGCGGGTTTTCCCACCCATATAAAACTGGCTCCCTCCAAGCCCATCGCCGTCGTCATAGCGAACGGGGCCGAGTGCGAGCCCTTCCTCACGATCGACGAGCGTACGATGATTGAGCGGCCCGAAGATGTCGTGGAG
>JBAQLW010000190.1:0-2886 GCA_049302175.1 Rectinemataceae bacterium | reverse complement strand
TTATATACATGCCCTTGGCCAGCTTTTCCACCGCCTCTGCCGGCGTTGTGCATTCGTGGTCCGAACCGATCCCCGCCATGATATAGGCTGAGAGCGCGGCTCCCGAAAGGCCGGGGGCGTGGCCGTCGATAGGCTTGCGGGCGCTCGCGAAGAGGGCGATCTTGTCCATCAGCCGCTGCTCTCTGGCAAGGACGCCAGGATAGTTCATGACCTCGCCCAGGCCCAGAACCCTCTCGTCCTGGAGAAATGGATACATATCCGACGCGTAGAGAGCCGCTCCCGCCGTATCGAACTCGGTGGCGGGCACGCAGGAAGGCACCATGAAAAAAATGTCCAAAGGAAGATCGGCTGAGGCGGAGAGCATGAATCTCATCCCGTCGTAGCCGAGAACATTGACGATTTCGTGGGGATCGGCCACCACGGTCGTCGTTCCTCGCGGGAGGACGACGCGGGCGTATTCCGCGGGCGTGAGGAGGGATGATTCAATATGGACATGGGCATCGATGAGGCCCGGCGCGAGATACCGTCCCCCGAGGTCGATGCTGGATTTCGCCCCGAGCCCGTCGTTCACGCCGACGATCCGGCCGCCCCGGATCGAAACCACGGCGTTCTCGATGAGGCTTCCGCCCAGCACGTCGACTATAGTGCAGTGTTCGAGGTTGACATCGCAGAGATCCTTGTTCATGGCCGCTCCCCGGCAATCGCCAGCATTCCATGATAGCCGGAAAGTCCTCAGGGCGCAACGATTTTTGGAGTCGGCGATTTTTTGAGGACTCTTCCAGCCCTTACTTGTCTTCCCTCATGTATGCCTTGCTCAGTGCGGCAGGCGCCCCGACTTTTTTCGACAGCGCTTCCCACCAGGTCATCAGCACGAGGACGGCGACGGTGCCGAGGTAGGGTAGCATGTTGAGGAAGGCCGCGGGGATGTTGGTGCCCGAGGCCTGGAGCCTGAACTGGACGGCGTTTATACCGCCGAAGAGGAGGGCCCCCCATATCGATCGCGCCGGATTCCACATCGAGAAGATGACAAGGGCTACGACGATCCATCCGCGGCCGCCAGTGATGTTTTCGGACCAGCCGGGCGTATAGGAGAGGGAGAGGTGGGCGCCGCCGAGGGCGATGAGGGCGCCGCCCAGTATCGTGTAGAAATACTTGGTCTTCATCACGTCGATGCCCATGGCGTCGGCAGTCTGCGGATCCTCGCCGATGGAACGGAGCCAGAGGCCTGGCCTTGTCTTGTAGAGGAAAAACCAGGAGAGGGGGATGAGGAGGTAGACGGCATAGGTGAGGATATCCTGCTTGAACAGGGCTCCCAGTATCGGGATTTCGGCGAGCCCTTCGATCGTAGCCGGTGTGAACTTCGCCGCCTTGAGACCCATGAGCCTGAAATTGTTCGTCGCCGGCCCCAGGCGCTGTCCGAGAAAGCTCGCGAAGCCCGAGCCGAAGAGGGTTATCGAAAGTCCGGAGACAACCTGATTAGCCCTCATGGTCACGGTGAGGAAGGCGTGCAGGGCCGCCATCGCGGCGCCCACCGCCGCGGCCACGAGGAGGGCGACAAAAAGGTTCTGGCTGTAGAAGGACGCGGCGAAGCCCGAGACTGCGCCCATCAGCATGATCCCTTCAATGCCGAGGTTGAGTATGCCCGCCCTTTCGGTGAGGATTTCCCCAATCGTCGCGAAGATGAGGCTGGTGCCGGCCCGCACGGTGATCGCTAGTATCGACGTGATGAGATCCATCATGCCTCTCCTTCGGCGCAGGCGCTTTTGGGCTTCCCGCCCACATGCCTCATCCTGTATTCGGTGAAGAGGGAACCGGCGAGCATCGGAAAGAGGATCAGCCCCTGCATGACCGTTCCCATGGCCGAGGGAAGGCCCATCATGAGCTGCACCTGGTCGCCGCCAACGAGGATGCCGCCCATGAGGAGGGCGACAAAAGGTATGGCGAGGGGATTGAGCTGGGACATCCAGGCGATGATGATCGCCGTGAAGCCGTAGCCCAGGTTCAGCCCTTGCTGGAGCCTGTGGGAGATGGCTGTCACCTCGCAGGCGCCCGCCAGGCCGGAAAAGGCTCCCGACAGGAGGATGGCGAGGAAGATGTTGCGCCCCACGGCGATGCCCTGGTAGCGCGCCGCCTTCGGGCTCGCGCCGATGATGGCCAGCTCGAAGCCCCATCGCGTCCTTTTGATGATCACCCAGAGGACGAGAGCGAGGGCGAGGGCGAAATAGAGACCCATGTGAGCCCTGCCGAAGAGCCGCGGAAGCCAGGCGTATTCGGGAAGCGGCGCCGAGCCCGGGAAACCGTAGCCCTTGGGGTCGCGCCAGGGGCCGTAGTAGAGGTATTCGGCGAAGAGAATCGCCACATAGTTCATCATCAGGGTGACGAGGGTCTCGTCGACATTGAGCCTCGTCTTCAGAAAGGCGGGGATGCTCGCCCATAGTGCTCCGCCCAGGCAGCCCGCGAGGATGCAGGCCGGAAGGACGAGCGATGGAGGAATGCCATCGCTCAGGAAGAGGCCTACGCCGGCTGCCGCGATGCCGCCGAACATGAGCTGTCCCTCGGCGCCGATGTTCCAGAACTTGAGCTTGAAGGCGAGGGCGACGCCCAGGCCGGTGAGCATGAGGGGAATTGCCTTGACGAGGGTTTCGGAAAAGCCGTTGGACGAGCCGAAGGCTCCCCTCGCCATGGCGGCGAAGGTGCTGACAGGATCGGTGCCGAAGGCGAGAAGGACGAGGCCAGTCAGTACGAGCGAAACCAGGAAGGAGACTGCCGGCACGACGAAGAGCGCCATTTTGGAGATGGATTTACGTTTTTCGAAGACGATGCTCATGCCTGGCCTCCCTCTCCCTTGTGCCCGACGCCAGCCATGAGGAGGCCCAGGGTTTCGGC
>JBAQLW010000189.1:0-2507 GCA_049302175.1 Rectinemataceae bacterium | reverse complement strand
CTTCAGGAATATCCATATTCTGACTGAAGGCCAAACTCCGCAAAGCAACAGTACAGACCTGCAACTCTTTAAGAAGAACGGTAAATGGACTTTATATACTAAAATGTGAACTTCTCAAAATTTTTCCACTCAAATAGCTGAATCGACCATGAGGTAGAGGATAAAGCTCGGAATCATAACGATTACCGGGCATTTTTGTTGCACAAATCCTGGGAATATTGTATTCTTATTGAGTGTAACGGTAGCACTCAATAAGGAGGCAGGATGTATTACGATTTTACCGTCCCGATTCCCGATACACCGGGCAAGATCGTCCGCAAGAAGAAGGGGGATTCGGTCTACGTGCAATACGAGTATGACCGGGTCTATGATGCCCAAAGGAAGTACAACATCCCCAAGCGGGCGATCATCGGCAAGGTATGTGACGAAGATCTGTCACTGATGCACCCCAACGAGAAATACCAGGAATGCTTTCCTTCCGCCGTGCTCCCGGAGGAGAGGCCGGACTCCTACCGCAGCTGCTGCCTGAGGATTGGCGCCTATGTGGTGATCGACAAGCTAGTCGGCGAGTACGGCCTCGCCCCGATGCTGGCAAAGCGTATGGGCAAGGACAGCGGCCTGCTTCTAGACCTGGCCTGCTATTTCATCATCAATGAGGACAACGCCGGCCAGTATTACCCGGACTTCGCCTTCTGCCACCCGTTGTTCTCTCGCCACATGAGGATCTACAGTGATTCCAAGGTATCGAGGTTTCTGGCCTCCATCACCAAGGAGCAGACCATCGGCTTCCTCGATGACTGGAACAGGCGCAGGGACCGCAGACAGCGGGTCTACCTCTCCTACGACTCCACGAACAAGAATTGCCAGGCAGGGGATGTCGACATCGTGGAGTTCGGCAAGGCGAAGGACGAGAAGGGCCTTCCGGTCTTCAACCTGGCCCTGGCCTTCGACAAGACCAACAGGGTCCCCCTCTTCTATGAGGAGTATCCCGGGTCGATCAACGACATCTCGCAGTTCACCTTCATGGTGGACAAGGTCATCGAGTACGGCTACAGGAGCATCGGCTTCATCCTGGACAGGGGCTATTTCAGCAAGGACAACATCCGTTACCTGGATGAGAACGACTACAGCTTCATCATCATGGTCAAGGGCATGAAGGCCCTTGTATCGGACCTGGTGAGGAGCACGCAGCATTCCTTCGAGACCTCGAGGGCCTGTTCCATCAGGGCCTACCGGGTCTATGGGACCACCGTCAGGGGCACGCTGTATGCGGATGACCAGAGGGAACGGTATTTCCATATCTATTACAATGCCGGGCGCCAGGCCGCAGAGCGGGAACAACTGGAGCGGAAGATAGACAACTACAGGACGTTCCTCATGCGCATGGAAGGGCGGCCTGTTGCGTTCTCCAAGAGCTACACCGCCTACTTCGACCTCTACTACGACAAGGATGGGAGGTTCCTCCACGCACAGGAAAAGGCACGGGTGATCGAGGAGGAACTTGAGCTCTGTGGGTATTTCTGCATCGTCACATCCCAGCGGATGAGCGCGGAGGAGGCCCTGATCATCTACAAGGGCAGGGATGCATCGGAGAAGCTCTTCAGCGGGGACAAGACCTTCCTGGGAAGCAGGAGCATGCGGATGCAGTCCTCCGAATCGGTCTCAGCCAAGATATTCATAGAGTTCGTCGCCATGGTCATCCGCAACAGGATCTACACCCTCCTGAAGGACGAGATGCTCAGGATGGAGGCAAGGCCCAACTACATGACGGTCCCTGATGCCATCAGGGAGCTGGAGAAGATCGAGATGGTCAGGAGGAATAACGGCACCTATCGCCTGGATCATGCCGTGACGAAGAGGCAGAAGACAATCCTGAACGCCTTCGGCCTTGATGATGCGTATGTACGGCTCAAGGCCACCGAGATAGGAAACCTGCTTGCCGATGGCATGTCCATGATGGATGGTGCCAATGAGGAGGAAGGAGAGGAACATGGCGAGAACGAAGACGGTTGCTTCTATTGATTCAGAGATCGCAAGGACCCAGGATGCATTGGTGAAGGCAAAGGCCAGGTATGACGCGGTTGCCAAAAACCTGGAAGAGCTCAGGGAAAAGAAAAGGGAGCATCAGGGCAAGGCAATAATGGATGCGTTCATAAAAAGCGGCAAGAGCTATGAGGAGATAATGAACTTCCTGAACGTCGATGGAAACTGACAACCCCGGTGCTTACCGACTTTTGAGTGCCACTTTCTTGCAAAGTTCACGTATCAAAGGATTAGGGAACGACAAGATCACAGGACGAGCAGGATGGACGGGAAATAGCAGCCTGTCTGACCAAACGCAAGTGTATCTTCATTTGGTCATGACTGAATGAAGATGCGTTTATCATGTCGTGTTCGTGTATGCCCGAAGAGGGACTGGCAGCTAGTTCTTGACGCCTTCCTTAGCCAATTCATCTTCAAGCGCTTTTTGTCTGCATATATCGAGATAATCCTCAACAGATTCCTGG
>JBAQLW010000188.1:0-2046 GCA_049302175.1 Rectinemataceae bacterium | reverse complement strand
GGCTTCGAGCGATCGCGATTCATTCCAATGCCCACTCTGTCGCATACGAGCTTCCAAGTGAGTCAAGTCTACTGGAATGGCTCGGGATACGAAGAAGAGGAGATCATACCAATCGCGTCCCTTGGTTCGTGTCATCCAAGCCCTACAGAGTCAGGCATGCGTTTTCCCCGCAAAAAGACAGGCAGGAACGACAACGCGGATCGTAACAGGAAAAGGTTCGAATAAGGTTCTGTTTTCTGTCCTTATCCCTGCAGGAGGGTCGGTATCCATTTTCAGTCCTCAAGCCGGAAAGACGATCGGACAATGTCCATGCCGGTTCGGGGCTTAGTAGGGTGAAGTCAAGATCTTCGGAGAAGCGATCCAGGTTATAAAAAAGCCGGAGCGCTGTTCCTCCATAGAAGGCGGCTTTATCAAAAAAGCCCATTCTCCACAATCCGGTTAATGCCGCTTCCTGAAGGACTTCCCGTAAGGCGCGATCCCAGTCCGCGGCTGTCTCTGGTCTTCTTCGTGCTATCATCGAGCGAATCGCATCGTTCATTGATTTCTCTCCAATAGTTTGAGCAGATGAGTGTGGAAGGTATCACCGGGCATTTTCAATGCAACTGATGTCAGGCGCTCCTTGTTCAATGAGCGGAAAACACCGGGATCCACGCGAAAATCATCGGAGAGTCGAGCCTCGAGGGCTTTCACGGATCGCAGAGAGCCAGCCCTGTATAAGAGGTCGAGAAGGGCCTTTTCAGGCGTGGCAATCAGGTAACTCGACCCATCGGCCAATACTTCAGAGCTCCACCCGAAGGGATAGGCTTCGGGTGGTAAATGCCTATAGCTGAAGCGTCCAAGATGCGTGTCAAAGTCGCGATTACGCTTTATGGTAGCGGACGTTATCCCATAGACTGCTTCCGGGATGAGATCCGCCTGTGCGAGTACGTACTCAAAAGAGACATAGGAGGGTCCATATATTTTATTGGCTAAAATTTCCAACGACAGGGGGCGCTTGCGGAATTCCGCGCCGCTCACATAGATTCCAGGTACAACGCCTCGAATTTTGCCTGACTTCATCAATCGGCTCACTCTATCACGAATATTGCCGGTTTCTCCCGTCACTCTCGTGAGGGCCAGAAAATCTATTTCGGGAGGAAGATCTGCAAACTGTCGTGTATCAACCATTATGTATTATATAATAAGACATATATGCTATTTGTCAACATGATATTCATCCTCTTTGAAGCGCTCAAATAAGTTTTGTTTAAAATCGTAAGAAATATCCGGGGGAAATTCACGTCTATTCGTCCGAACTTATCGGATGCCAAGGCGCAGAAATCCCACAATTCCGAGCTCGGCGCCGGCTATCTTCCGTATCGTATCCAGAAAAACCTCGACACTCATGGATTCGTCCTTGACGAAGGCTTGGTTGAAGGCAAAGATCGTGGAGGAGGGCTCGAACTTCGGCGCTCTGGAAGCATGAAGATTTGTCAGCTTTGAATGTCAGTGCCCCACCGATGCTGCCATCGCCGTGGAGGTAGGTGTCGAGGTATTCATACGACTGCGCCGTTTGATGCAGTCAGCTTTCGTGCCAGAACCTCCTCGGCGATCAAGGCTCTAGCCGCCTCCTGGTCGTCTTCAGCCTGAAGGAGGGCTTTATTGCAGTCCATCATGCCGGCCCCGTCGTCTCCCGCAGGGCTTTCGGATTCTCGATCGATACAACCATAGTTTATCTCCCTGGAAGGTTATCGCTTCCAATCTTCGCGATCGCATCGCGCCTGTCGCGTGCGGTGGAAAATTCGCTGCGCGCGAAGGGAAGCTCCACAGGCGAATTAAGCCAGAAGGGTTCCGTACACCTGGTTGTTGTTGCCCGACCAGTGGAAGGAGAGGCTGTTGGAGAGGAGCTTCTTGAGGTCGTAGCCGGCGAAGGGCTTCCAGCTGAGAAAACCGAGGATGGCATACCTGATTGACATGAAGTCATACTAGGGATTGCCCTTTTGTACTATCTCCTGACCCTGGCGCATCGGCTTTATGGCGGGCAGGTTCAGCCCTGCCTGTGTATCC
>JBAQLW010000187.1:0-3396 GCA_049302175.1 Rectinemataceae bacterium | reverse complement strand
GATGTTGCCAACGCCGCCGCCCGTGGATGAGGTGGTCTGGATCACGTTCTTGCTCCACATCTCGGAGAGACCAGTGCCGAGGGCAAACCAGTTGCCGCCTGGAGGACCTGACATGAATTTGAGCTGGTCGGGCCAGCCGGCTTTGTTCTGCGCTCCCGCTCCGGTCGCGATCAAAAGTACCGCAAGAATCAGCAATGCCTTTTTCATCATTACTCCTCCTGAGAAAACTTAGGCTTTCAGAATGCAAATATCATTTGCATTTTATCGGACGAAATTCCATACGTCAAGAAATTTTATCCAATGAAACAGTATTTTATTTTCGATGCTTCCACGAAGAAAAAGGTTCAAACAAGACCCATAAATTTGTGAATACTGAAAAGCGGCGATACATTATTCCCATGAGAGCGAAAAAATCGATTTCTTTATTCAAAGGAAAGGCCTTTCTGGCTGTTCTGGCTGTATCCATACTTTTGCTCCTCGCGTCATGCGCGAGCACCCCTCCCCTTCCATCATCATCCACCTTCAAGCCCGGCGAGTGGGAGGGCTTGGCGACAGTGAGGACGGCGTATGGCATCCTCGAAGGATCGACCGACAAAGAAAGCACTTACTCCTGGCTTGGCATTCCCTATGCCGCTCCTCCCGTGGGCGACCTCCGCTGGCAGAAACCTCGCCTCCCGCAACCCTGGCAAGGCGTGCGCAATGCCAGCCATTTCGGCTCGAAAGCGGTTCAGCGTGCCCTGTTGACCGAGTTCCCCGTCGGTTCGGAGGATTGCCTCTTCCTCAATGTCTGGAGACCGGCTACCCGGGAAAAGAAGCTCCCCGTCTATGTCTGGATCCACGGCGGCGCCAACACCTCCGGCTCCTCCAGCAGCAGCCGCAATTACCGGGGCCATTCCCTGGCTTCGAAGGCCAATCTCGTTTTCGTTTCGGTGAACTACCGCCTCGATGTCCTCGGCTGGTTCGCCCATCCCTCCCTCCGGACGGGAGATCCCGAAACGGATTCCGGCAACTTCGGCACGCTGGATCTCATAGCGTCGCTCGAGTGGATACGGGACAACATCGAGGCTTTCGGCGGAGACCCGAGCAATGTGACGATAGCGGGGGAATCGGCGGGAGCCCTCAATGTGCTCACCCTTCTCATGGCGCCCAAGGCAAGAGGCCTTTTCCACAAAGCCATAGCCGAAAGCGGCTATACGCGGCAGCCGCAAATAGATCCCGTGGAGTTCGCGGAAGGTATCGCGCGCAAGCTCGCGATCTCCCAGGGAAAAGCCGCGACGGAAAAGGAAGCCAATGAATTCATGGCGTCCATGGGCAAAGAAAGAACCGCTGAATGGCTGAGGGCGGCAAAGCCTGGAGAACTTATCCAGTTTTCAAAATCCAGTACCGGAAGCATACTCTCCATTCCTTCGCCAATATTCGACGGCACGATCCTTCCTTCCCTGGGATTCGCGGCTCTCGCCGACCCTTCCCTGCGCGCCGATGTCCCTCTCATCATCGGTACCAACAAGGAAGAGACGAAATTCTTCTTCCTCAATCAGTGGAACAAGCGCCGAAGCCCATACTATCGTGAATTGGTCGAGGTCACTACGGCCATGTGGAAGGCCGAAGGCGCCGATTCGATCGCCGACGCCTTCGACTCCGGGAGCGGTGATCGGAAAGTATACCTCTACCGTTTCGACTGGGGAGCGCCGGACAGGAACGGCGACAGTGTGATTGGAAAAGCCGCGGGAGACCGGCTTGGCGCTTGCCATGCCATCGAAATATCCTTCTTTCTCCAGACCGATTCCATATATGGGAATATTCTCCCTCTTCCGGTCTCTTCGAAGGCGAACAGAAAGGGCCGATCGGACCTTGAGGCGAAGATCGGCGCCTACCTGGCCAGTTTTGTCCGGACGGGGAATCCCAACGCGGCGGGAAGCGCGGATGGATTGCCATTCTGGGAAGCCTGGGATTCCAGCCAGGATCAGCCTTCATTTATCGTCTTGGACGCGGATCTTCATGAAGCCAGGATCGGTACGGAACAGGGCAGGGTAATAAGGAGCGACATCCTGAAGGATGTCGCCTTGAATTCGCCGGACGCGTTCAAGGAAGAACTTCGGAAAGCCATACTGCTTCTCGAATGATCCGGCTTTTCGGACAATGCTCATGATTCCAAAGGATGACAGGATGAAATTCGACGGGGATTTCCGCGAAGCGGCCCGCGACTATCGGCTGCTTCTGGATCGGTGCTATCCGGTCGGCGCCAGCATCAAGCTCACAGGTGACCGGTACAGGCTGGACAAAGCTGAACGCATGGTGCTTTTCAGGGGAGTCCTGCCCGCGACTCTTTCGTTAGCGAATGCGCAGCGATGCGTCGCTTCCGTTCCCCGGGATTCCCGCATCGCCGTGGATGGCTATAATATTCTATTCACGATCACGAATTATCTCCGGGGACATCCGCTTTTCATCTCGACCGACGGATTCCTGCGCGACGCCGGGGGGGCCCACGGCCGGGTAGCCGATGCCGCGCAGTTCTACGCGGCCATCGATGAACTCTGCGAAAATCTTGTCGGGCTCGGAGTCCTTCAGGCGACGTTTTTCCTCGATGCCCCCATACCCCGAAGCGCCGATCATGCGGAAGCGCTGCGAAAAGCCCTGGATCTTCGCGGCATTCCTGGTGAGGCGATCCTCGTTCCCGGCGCCGACGGTTTCATTTCAGCCTGGGAGGGCGAGGCGGTAGCCACCTCCGACTCCGCGGTCATCGCGAAGGCCAGGGCGCCTGTCTTCGATCTCGCGCGCCATGTTCTGGAAACCCGCTACGGCGCGGAATTTGTCGACCTGTCTTTCGTTGTGTAAGAGCCCAGATAGTACCACCAGCCGCTGTGGCGGGAGTATTGAACATGGGCATCGAGATTCCCGCCAAACCCTGCCTGAGATCGTGGAAATAGCTCACCTCGAGCTTTTGGGTCGCGCGCTCGTGAGGCTCCACCTTGAGAAAGAATCGGAGAATGGATATGGCGACGGTCGCTGTCGCCACGTCGATGAAGAAAACGGCTTCGATGGAGGCGAAGGTCATCAGCGCTTCCTGCGGCACGATCTGAGGCAAGAAGAAGGAGGGGCAGCGATCATGGAATCGGGGAAAAGTATGATCTTTTTGGGGTCCAAGCGGTCAGCCCATAGGCCCATGATGGCGTACTGCACCAGCATGGAGCCGAAAATCGATATCGTCTGGCCGCCAAGAATACTCATTCTTGCCGCCCTTGTGACGAGAATCTTCATCCCAGGCTTCTGGATGATGGAGGGAGGCATATTGGCGGGCTCAGCCATCTTTTTTCTCGCTGCAGGCCATTACGCCGGCGCGACCAAGCGCTATAATTCTTCAAGGAGTACTTCATGAAAAACGGAAAACGCGGGCTC
>JBAQLW010000186.1:0-5356 GCA_049302175.1 Rectinemataceae bacterium | reverse complement strand
AAGGAGTAGCCGAACATCGATTGATCGGGAATATCCAAGAGAGCGCCCATACCCTTCGCCAGGATTTTCAGCCTTATACCTGAGGATAGACTTCCCTGGCCGAGGCTGCCGCCGGCAGCGCCGACTCCCGTCGACTGACGAAGGGTAAGGCTGCCTTCCCACAAGCCTTCGGCTATGCCGCTTTTCGAGGATTGGACTTCGCTGCCCTGCGCGGAGAGGCGGGGAGCGAATGCCATGGTGGAGATTATCATTAAGATGACGATAATGGGCTTCATTGCGGCTCCGTCTAGACTCGGGTTGCCTCCGAGAATCGGGTATAGACTGCATCGGGCGATCCTGAGCCATCGATGGTGACGAGCTTGCCAAGCTGGCTGTACCAGGCGATAAGCGGCTGCGTCTGCTCCCTGTACGCGTTCAGCCTGGTTTTAATCGCTTCCTCCCTGTCGTCCGATCGAATGTAAAGCAGCCCTCCGCATTTATCGCATACACCTTCCTTGGCGGGAGGCATGGTGCTTGCATGGTAGATTTGACCGCAATCCTTGCAGATGCTTCGCCCTGTGAGGCGGAACAGAACCGTCTCATCGGGAACATCGAAATTGACGACGAGTTCGACGGGCGCGATCGACTGCAAGGCTTCTGCCTGCCCCGTGGTTCTGGGAAAGCCGTCGAGAATCCAGCCGTGCAGAGCGTCTTCTGCGCCGAGTCGCTCCTTTACGAGGGCGATCGTAAGATCATCGGGGACGAGCTTGCCCTCCGCGAGGATGCCTTTTACCTTTTTCCCCAAATCCGTCTCATTTTTTATCGCCGCGCGAAAGAGATCACCTGTCGAAATGTGGGGCAAGCCCATATTCCTGGATGCCATAGCGGCCAAGGTGCCCTTACCCGCGCCGGGAGGGCCAAGGAAAACCATTTTCATATCTAATACGCTCCAATGCTTGATCTGAGTGCGCAAAGAATACTATCTGGAAGGTTTAAAGTAAACCGATGCGAATCCGGATCGGCTCAATATGATGCCCTAGTGGACAGACCAGGGCTGGTTCATATTGTAGCGAAATACGATTTCCAGCTTGTCCCGGATGCTTTCCGTCGGAAGAACGAGGGTGATAGCCCGATTCTCGCGAAAATCCGTGCTTGAGGGGGTGCCTACTATGCTGCGCTCGAAATGGACAGGCACACCCTGCTTCCTGATATGGTCCAGGTGCGGGGCGGATTTGCCCTTTCCCGTTCTCCTCGCAACATGGATGGCATGGCTGAATTCTACGCCCGACAAGGCAGCCTGCCTCCTCCAGATGCTCAAGTCCTCTTCCATAAAGCGGGAGGCTACGGGAAGAACATCTGAGCCGATGAGATGCGTCAGTTCCAGCCTCATGCCCGTATGCATCGCGATGAACCGGCGCACGATCTCGATTGTGTCGGCGTTGTTGCCCAGGTCGAGAGGGATGATGAAGGGCTCGAAGATGCCTGCGAGCTGCATCTTCGCTATCTGGAACCGGAAGGAGTAATCCGTCTTCTGCAGCTTCCCGGGATTTGGCGATCCTTCGGGAACGACGATGAGGATGTCGGAATTGTTGCTTGGTGACGCGAGAAGCCTGAGAGCGATAGTCAGATGTGTCAGCTGGAAGGGATCGAAGGAGCCAATGTACATGGCCACTCGCGCGATGCCGTTGGGATAACGCAGGATTTTGGGATAATCGCGGGTATCGAGAGGCCGCAAATCGCCTCTCGAGGCTTTTTCATCCACATCGAGAAGCGCTTTGACAATGAGCCGTTCGTAATAGGAGTAATCCTTGAGCTCCGACAAGCCCAGATAGCCGAGGAGGGGCAGAGACTCGAAGGTTTTTTTCAGTCTCTTCGCGAGCTGGTCCACTTTGGCGTTCGAAAACTTGGACGGCCAGAGACAGGGGAAATCGCGGATGCTCCCCGGTAGCCGCTCCTTCTCCTCGTGTGGGCGCATGGACACAGTATTCAATGAATATTACAAAAACGCAACAAATATCTCCTATATCATATAAATATTTTTATATTTATATAATCAATATTTTTATGTCTTTAAAAATTTTGATGTATTTTTATATATTTATCGATAAATATTTCTTGACAAAGCCCGCAAACCTTGCATACTGATACAATTCTAGAGCCAATGGTGTGCACAAGCTTCGTACATCGGTTCGATTAGCGCAGGAGGCCTTATGCCATCGATCACCGCGAAACAGACAGGTTCGGATCTCGAAAGCATCGCCCGCCGTAATATCGGCACTCAGGGAAGCCTGCTCAAAATCCTGGAACAGGCCCAGGAGAATGATCCCAAGCATTACCTCTCCGAAGACACCTTGAGGAAGATTTCTTCTCTTGTCGACCTCCCCCTCACCCAGGTTTACTCCATGGCTACCTTCTACTCATTTTTCAACCTCAAGCCCCAGGGTAAGCATTCGATCGTCGTCTGCAGGGGTACAGCCTGCCATACGCGAGGCTCGCTCGCCCTCCTCAACGAAGCCCTCGCACGGATGGGCATCCGCGGCTTCAAGGAAGAGGAAGAGAATTCGGCGACAAGCCAGGACGGATTCGCGTCCATCAGGACGGTAGCCTGTTTTGGCCAGTGTGCCTTGGCCCCGGTCGTCCAGATCGATGGTGTGGTGAAATCAAGGATGACTATCGGAAAATTGGTCACCCTCCTCGAGAAGATGAAAAAAGGAGGCGACAAATGAGCGGCGCCATCGATATGGGAAGTCTGCGCAAGGAAGGCCTTTCGCATATAGCCAACGGCATGCCGTGGCTTTCGGTGGGGCTGGGAACCTGTGGCATAGGCAACGGTGCCGACGAGGTCTTCGCCTCCATCGAAGAAGCGATAAAAACCACGAAAATCCCCGCAAAGGCCAGAAGGGTTGGATGTTTCGGCTTCTGCGCGGCCGAACCCGTCGTGATGGCGTACCGTCCCGGCAAACCCCTTTTGCTGTTCACCGATGTCAAGGTGGCCAGGGCATCATCCCTCGTGAAGGGATTGGCCGATGACGTCGCTTTCGACAAAATCGCCAAGCTCGCCGAAGCGAAAATCGAGTCATGGGATTTCCGCACTCACACGGTGAGTTTCGGCAAGGATTACGCATTCCTTCCTACCTGGAAGGAATTGGCTTTCTTCAAGGGGCAGGAAAAGCTCGTCCTTCGCAACTGCGGTCTCATCGATCCCGAACAGATCGAAGAATATATCGGCGTGGGCGGATACACAGGACTCCTCAAGGCTTTGAGCACCATGACGCCCGATTCGATCATCGAGGAAGTGAAGAAATCAGGGCTGCGAGGGCGCGGAGGCGCCGGATTCCCCACCTGGAAGAAGTGGCGCATCATGCGCGACAACGTCCTGGCCAATCCTGGCGAAGCCTACGCGATCTGCAACGCGGATGAGGGCGACCCCGGGGCCTATATGAACCGCAACGAGATCGAGTCGGATCCCCACATGCTCATCGAGGGCATTGTCACCGGGGCCTACGCGATGGGGGCGACAAAGGGCATCGTCTATGTGCGCGCGGAATATCCGCTCGCCGTAGACAGGCTCACCAAAGCCCTCGATCAGGCGAGAAAGGTCGGACTCGTCGGCAAGAATATTCTCGGCAGCAAATTCAGCTTCGACATCGAAGTGGTGACGGGGGCCGGAGCCTTCGTCTGCGGCGAGGAGACGGCACTGATCGCGTCCATCGAAGGACGAGCCGGGCGTCCCTCTCCCCGCCCCCCCTTCCCTGCCCAAAAAGGCCTGCACGACAGACCGACTACCATTAACAACGTTGAAACCTGGTGCAATGTGCCCGTCATAGTCACCCGCGGAGGCGAGTATTTCTCGGCGATCGGAACACCGACGAGCCCGGGAACGAAGGTTTTCTCGTTCGTCGGCAAGGTGCGCAACACCGGTCTCGTTGAGCTGCCCCTCGGATCCACTCTCGAGAGCGCCGTCTACGGCATGTGCGAGGGCATGGGACCGAAGAAGAAGATCAAGGGCCTCCAGTCAGGTGGCCCATCGGGCGGATGCATACCGGCTTCCCTCTTCAGGACGCCGATCGACTACGAACACCTCACCGAACTCGGCGCGATAATGGGTTCTGGCGGCATGGTCGTCATGGACCAGGACAACTGCATGGTCGACGTAGCCCGGTACTTTATCGGCTTCACGGCGAGCGAGTCATGCGGGAAATGCACCCCCTGCCGAGAAGGCACCTCCCAGATGCTCAACATCCTCCAGGGCGTAGCCGACGGCGACGCGAGCGAGCAGGATCTCAAGACTCTCGAGGCCCTTGCCACGTCGGTGAAGGATTCTGCCCTCTGCGGCCTCGGGCAGACGGCGGGGAATCCCGTTCTCACCACGCTCAAATACTTCCGCGACGAGTACATCCAGCATATCAAGGCCAAGCGCTGTCCTGCTGGTATATGCGAAAACCTCTATGTCGCCCTCTGCGAATCCTCCTGTCCCTTGCACATGAATATCCCCGGTTACCTCCAGCTGCTCAAGGAAAACAGGATAGAGGACGCATTCGAACTCACCCTGCGCGAGAATCCGCTGCCGGGCTCACTTGGCCGCATCTGCCACTTCCACTGCAGGATGCGCTGCCGGCGCGATATGCTTGATGAGCCGGTGTCGCAGGGCGAGATCCATCGCTACCTGGCCGACTCTATGTACAAGATGGGACGAGAGAAATCGATCTACAACAGGCTCATCAAGGAAAAAATGCCGGCGACAGGCAAGAAGATCGCCATAATAGGCGCCGGTCCAGCAGGCTTGGCCGCTTCCTTCTGGCTTTCCCGACTTGGGCACGAGGTGACCGTATATGACGCGGAGAGCGAAGCTGGCGGCATCCTGCGCTGGGGAATTCCCTCTTACCGCCTGCCCAAGGAAATACTCAAGAAGGAGATTGCCTTCATCCAGAAGCTGGGGGCTCGCTTCATCTTCAACACGAAGATGGAGACGAGGGAGCAATGGCAGCGGCTTCTCGACGCTTCGGACGCCGTCATCATCGCGACGGGAGCGGCCAAGGAGATGAGCCTTGGCATTCCGGGCGAGAACCTCAAGGGCGTCATCCCCGCAGGCGATCTGCTCAAGAAGATAAGCGAGGGACAGAAGCCGAAAATCGGGAGCGAAGTTGTCGTCGTCGGAGGCGGCAATTCCGCCATCGACGCCGCCCGCTCAGCCCTCAGGCTTGGCGCACATGTCACCATCGTGTACAGGCGCGCGCGTTCGGATATGCCTGCCAATATCGAGGAGCTCGGCGGCGCCCTCGAAGAAGGCATTTCCATCACCTGCATGACCCAGCCCGTAGAAGCCCTCGGCGACGGAAAGCCGGTTTCCCCCAAGGTAAAAGCCCTTAAAGTACAG
>JBAQLW010000185.1:0-4030 GCA_049302175.1 Rectinemataceae bacterium | reverse complement strand
GGTCTGGTGAAAGGGTACCGCTTGACGGGGAAGTGATCGAGGGCGAGTCCTTCATGGACACTTCGTCGCTCACCGGCGAGGCCGTGCCTCGATCCGTGGGCATCGGGGAAGCGGTCAAGGCCGCGTATGTCAACGATACGGGGCGGATTCTCATGGAGGTGACCGCTCCCTTCGGTCAATCCTCGGCGGCGCGCATCCTTGATCTCGTGGAGAACGCGGCGACGCACAAGGCGCCCACCGAAAAGTTCATCACGAAGGTGGCGGCCTACTATACGCCTTTCGTCGTCATTTCGGCCGCCCTCATCGCCTTCGTTCCTCCGCTGCTCATCCCCGGCGCAACGCTCTCCGACTGGCTCTACCGCTCACTCGTCCTCCTCGTCATTTCCTGCCCCTGCGCCCTCGTCATATCCATTCCCCTGGGCTATTTCGGCGGCGTGGGCAGCGCCTCCCGCCACAAAATCCTCGTCAAGGGCGCGAACAGCCTCGACGCCCTCCTCAAGGTGGACACGGTTGTCTTCGACAAGACAGGCACGCTCACGAAGGGCGTCTTCGAGGTGGTGAAGGTGGACGCGGCCAACGAATTCAGCGCCGGGCAGGTGCTGCGCTACGCGGCAGCCGCCGAGCGTTATTCGCCGCACCCCATAGCCGGGGCGATCCGGAAGGCGGGCGAGGCGGAAAAAAGCGACGAAGGCGGCGGCGATGCCGGGGCAGGATCCGTGGCTGAGGTCGCACTCGGCGAGGTGAGGGAAGTGAAGGGCCGTGGCGTGTCGGCCAGCGTCGACGGCCGGAAAGTGTTGGCGGGCAATGAAGGTTTCCTGAAAGGCGAAGGCGTCGCGATCGAAGCCGGAATGAAGAGGGAGGGAACCCTGGTCCATGTGGCCGTCGACGGAACCTACGCCGGCCAGATTCTCGTCGCCGACGTACTCAAGGATGAAGCGGCATCCATCGTGGGCCAACTCAAGTCCCTTGGGGTCCGCCGGGTGGTCATGCTCACCGGGGACAGGGAATCGGCGGCGGCGGAGATCGCGGCCGCGGTGGGCGTCGACGAGTATTTCGCCGGCCTCCTGCCCGAAGACAAGGTCGCGCGGCTGGAGGCCTTGAAGGCCGCGGCCCCCGCCGGGGGAAGAGTCGTCTTCGTCGGCGACGGGATGAACGACGCTCCCGTCCTCATGAGGGCTGACCTCGGAATAGCGATGGGCGGCCTCGGTTCCGACGCGGCCATCGAGGCATCCGACATCGTGATCATGGACGACGAGATCGGGCGGATTCCCCTCGCCATGAGAATCGCCGTCTTTACGAGGCGCATCGTCATGCAGAATATCGTTTTCGCCCTCGGCGTTAAGGCGGCCTTCCTCCTCCTCGGCGCGGCGGGCGAGGCGAACATGTGGGAAGCGGTGATCGCCGATGTTGGCGTGGCCCTCCTGGCCACCCTCAATTCGATTCGGGCGGCGAAGTTCGATAGTCCCCGATCGCCTCGATGAAGGCGTCGGCGTACTCTTTAAGCTTGGCCTCGCCGACGCCGTAGATGCCGGCGAAGGCTTCCTTGTCCCGGGGTTTTTTCGACGCCATGTCCTTGAGCGCCTTGTCGCTGAAAACGAGGTAGGCAGGGACGGACTTGTCCCGGGCGATTTTAGCGCGGAGCAGCCGCAGCGCTTCGAAGAGCCCTTCGTCGACGTTTTCCCAATCTTCCGCCCTTCGGGAACGCCGCTTCTTCTCGATTTCTTTTTTCTTTTCCCTCGTGGCCGGTTTCGCCAGTTTGGGCGTGATGAGCCCCTTGAGAAGCGACATTCCTTCCCCGGTGATCGCGAGGGTGCCGTAGTCGCCCTCCCTTCTCAGAAAGCCCTGGCCCACGAGCTGTTCGATCATGAAGCGTATGAAAACTTTCGTCTCGGCTTCCATCAGGCCGAAGGTGGAGAGCTTTTCGTGACGCCACTTCAGCACCGCTTCCGTCGCGTTGCCCTTGAGTATGTCGGCGACATGGTCGGCCTCGAAGCTCTGCCGCACTCTCGCCACGCAGGAAAGCACTTTCTGGCCGATGAGCAGGGGTTCTTCCGCCATATCCACTTCGCCGAGGCAGAAATCGCAGGCGCCGCAGTTCTCAGGAGCGTAGGTCTGGCCGAAGTAGTGGGCGAGGGATCTGTGCCGGCACTGCGGCCTTGTGCAGAAATCGTAGAGTTCGCCCAACTTCCTCAGCATGACCTCGCTCTCGGATGAATCCGCGAGAAGGCTCTTCCAGATTCCGTAGTCGGCGCCAGAATAGAAGAAGTAGCAGTCGGAAGGAAGCCCATCCCTGCCGGCGCGTCCGGTCTCCTGCTGGAAATGCTCGATGGATTTGGGCATGGCGCAGTGGATGACATAGCGTATGTTGGAGCGGTCGACACCCATGCCGAAGGCTATCGTCGCCACGATAATATCAACCTCCTCGCGGAGAAATTCCTCCTGATTCTTTTTCCGCGTTGCGTCGTCCAGGCCGGCGTGATAGGGCAGATTTTTATAGCCAAGAGCGTTGAGCGATTTTGAAATCTCATCGACGTCTTTTCTTTTGAGACAGTAAATGATGCCCGGCTGGCCTCTGTGCTTTTCGATGACCTCGCCTATCTGCTTGACAAGACCGCTCTGCCTCTGGATCACCCTATAGGTGAGATTGGGCCGATCGATGTCGCCGACGACGATGCGCGGCGCATGGAGACAGAGCTCCCGCGCGATGTCGTCCCGCACGGTTTCGGTGGCCGTGGCTGTGAACGCGTGTATGGGTATGTTTTCGAATTCCCTTTTGAGAAGGCCGAGCTGCCGGTATTCCTGCCTGAAGTCGTGGCCCCAGTGGCTTATGCAGTGCGCCTCGTCCACGACGAAATAGGCGATCCTGACGGATTTGAGGACGGAGAGCATATGCTCCATCAAAAGGCGTTCCGGCGAAAGGTAGAGAAGCTTGAGGGCGCCGGCGGCGACGCGCTCCATGATCGACCGCTGCTCCCACGGTGAGAGGCTGGAATTGAGGCACTCGGCCGCGACGCCTAAGTCCTTGAGGTCGTCAACCTGGTCTTTCATGAGCGAGATGAGGGGCGAAATCACGATGGCGAGCCCGTCGGAAAGCAGGGCGGGGAGCTGGAAGCAGAGCGACTTGCCCCCGCCTGTGGGCAGGATGGTGAGCGTGTCGGCGCCTTCCAGTATCGAGAGAATGGTCTCTTCCTGATACGGCCTGAATTCCGTGTAGCCCCAGTATTTTTTGAGCGTCCGGAAAATGGCGGCTTTATCCCTGTTCGCGGAAATCTGCAATCCTTGTTACTCCATAGTCTGGGATTACTCCCTCGCCCGGGCCGAGAGTTTTTCCCTGAGATCCTCGATATCCTTGGGGATGAATCGCCCCGCGAAAATGAAGAAACCGAAGCATATCACCCATGACACCGTGCAGATAAGGAGTATGGCGCAGCCTATGGCCACTCCGGCGGCTCCGACGATCACGCGTCCCTTCAGCGTCTTTTGGGTAGCCGGCGAGCAGGGCCACCTGGAGAAAACCGTAGATCGTGCCTCGCTTCTTGGGCGGGTAATAATCGGAAATGAGACTGTAGGGGCTGGGATAGCTCGAATCGTCGATGCCCGTGCCCGCCCTCGTTATGAGAAAGAGCGGATAGGTGGGCACGACGGCGTTGAGCCAGCCCCAGAGCGGGTTTTCGCAGACTTGCGCGTCCCCAATGCCTATGAATCCCGTACCCGGTTCGTTCAGGCTGTCGAAGCCGACAACATTGGGGTATGTCGCGAGCCGCCTGGCGACTTCCCGCATCGCGGCGATGTAGTGGTCTTGCAAAAAGTGCTGGACTGGCATCCCCTCGATCTCAATGCCGGGCACGAAATCGTCGCCGCCGAAAAAGAAGGAGACAGTCTTGCCCTCGTAAAAGCCTTCCTTGAGATGCGTTCGCCCGTCGGGAGAGGTTGGTATCTTGCAGTTACCGCCGAGGTTCACCCCACGCAGGATGAGGCTTCTCAATGACTTGTCCACGAAATGGTCACCGCGGATTTCCATGTTTCCCCC
>JBAQLW010000184.1:0-8340 GCA_049302175.1 Rectinemataceae bacterium | reverse complement strand
GGCACAATCACATTGTAGAGATCGGGAATTCTTTCCATAACAAGGGGAAAATCACAACGGGCGAGAATTTCCGCCTCCCCGTCGCACTGTAGGGGAATATTCTCGTCATTCTGAATCTCAATCCGCGAAGCCGAAAAATGCTCTATCTCACGGACAGCGTCATGCCTGCCCTTTTCTATGGAGCCCTTCACGAGAAGTTTTCGAAGAAGGCTTGTCTGTTCACAGCTTACAATATTCTCCGCTCCAGGGAGAATCTTTTTGTTTGAGCCGTATTGCCGATTTCCCGATGCCCCCATGGCGACAAAGAGCCTCGCCTTCTTCGATTCGTGGGTGGGTTTGCCCTCGAGGTCCCAGATCTTCAATCCCATAGGGATTACCTTGTACGCCCTGTCGTAGAGCATCGTGGCGATATTGACCCAGAACTTGTACGAATCGCCAGGGAAAACCGATTTCAGTTTGTTAGTCTTGTCCGAAACATAGGCATCGAGACCTACGCTCGCGATGTTGAATGCCCACAGGGGCGGTTTGCCGCCTTCCTCGGCGGGACGCACCTGGACGGCAGCTCTCCTCTCAAGCTTCAATGGAGAAAGGAACCGGCCGAGAGCGATGACAAGATCCCTTCCCTCCGAGCCGTCGTTGCCCGTTCCCAGCGGAAGCCTGAGCAGGGCAAACTGGTCCTTCCTGTCTTCGGGCAAATAGAGGAGGCGTTCAGCCATCTCGAGACTCGTCCCGTCGCCTCCGGCGGTCATGATGATGTGAAAGGAGTCGAGGCCGTTGGATGTGGAATGATCCAGGGTTCGCTGCGCTATTGCCGATGCGTGGCCGCAGCGCTGGGTGAGATGAAGCCTTACCTGAACTTCATTTTTCCTGAGAGGAAGCGCCGCCGCCAGAGCGACAACCTGCCGGAGCTCGCCTCTGCGCCTGGCAGCGATGCGGCGGCGCTTGAAGCCGCCCGCCTGGGGATTGGCGATGATGTCCACAAGGAGCTTGCTTTCCGGAAATGCCGGCGAATGCTCAAGGATGGCTTTTATGCCTTCGGCCAATTCTTCTGGACGCATGATCCACAGGATAATCCCGCTTAAGCCTTCTGTCCATGAGGGTCGCGTCTACTGACGCGCTATCCCTTCACCGCGCCCATCGTGAGCCCCTTCACCACGTATTTCTGGAAGATCATGGTGAGGATGATAGCGGGCGTCATGATGGCCACGGCTGCCGCCATGACGGCGCCCCAGTCCACTTCGGCATAGGAGACGAAGTTGTAGACAGCGATGGGCAGGGTTTTCGTTCTCTCCATGCTCAGAACCTGGGAAAACATGAAGTTGTTCCAGGAAAAGATGAAGGAAAGCGTGATGGAAGTGACGATGCCGGGTCCCGAAATGGGCAGGATGATCGACATGAAAGCCCTCTGGCGCGTGGCTCCATCTACCATGGCCGACTCCTCCATCTCGATGGGGATCGTCTCGAAATAGCTCGACATGATCCACACGACGATAGGCAGGGCTATGAGCATGTGTGAGAGTATGAGAGCCGTGTAGCTGTCCATCAGGTGGAGGCGCGAAAAGATGATGTACCAGGGCATCAAAAACGAAATTCCCGGCATCAGTTTGGCTACGAGGATGAATACCGACAGTTTCTTCTGCTGGAAGCGGGCTATCGAGTAGGCGGCTGGCAGCCCAAGTATCATCGACAGGCCTACGGAAACGATGCCGACGATCGATGAATTCATGAAGTACTTCAGGAAGTTCTGTTCGGTGAAGACCTTCAGGTAGTTCCCGATGATGGGCGAGAAAATAAATTTTGGAGGCCAGGAGATAATGTCTACCTGCGTCTTGAAGGATGAGGCCAGCATCCACACGAAGGGAAAGAGGACAGGAACCGCTATGCCCGCCAACACGAGGGCGAAGAGGAATCGGCGCATGAATGATACTCGCATCGGTGCCTCCTAGAGCTCGAATCGTTTGCGAAGCCGCATGATCGCCATGCTGAGAAGGAGCACCAGCACGAAAAGGAAGATGAGGATGACCGAAGACTGTCCCATGCGGAAGTATTCGAAACTGTACTTGAAGGCCATGATATTGAGGGTCTCTGAGGCGTATCCGGGGCCACCCCCTGTCATGGCGTAGATGATGTCGAAGGTCTTGAGGGCGTCGATGGAACGCAGAATCATGGCGGTGAGGAGGGTCGGCGCGATCATCGGCAGCGTTATCTGGGTAAAAGTCTGTAAAGCGTTGGCTCCATCGACCTTGGCCGATTCATAAGGCTCCTGCGAGAGTCCCGCGAGACCAGCCAGGACGATGAGGGTTACCATGGGCGTCCACTGCCATATATCGACGAGGGCGAGGGACGGAATGACGGTCTTCACGTTCGAAACCCATTCCGACATGGGCAGGCCAAGGAGGCTGAGCATGTAGTTCATGAAGCCGATCGTGGGATCGAAGAAGAGATTCCACACAATGCCGATGGCGACGGGTGTCGCCACGAGGGGGAGGAGGAGAATCAGTTTCATGGCCGATTTCCCCTTGAAATCCCGGTTGAGCAGGAGGGCGAGAGCGAGACCGAGCACCGTCTCTACCGCCACGGCGAGGAGTGTGAAGGAAAAAGTGCGGCCAACGGCGCTGATAAAGCGCGGTTCATTGAACACTCTCAGATAGGATTTGAACCATACAAGGCTGAGAGGCATGCCCGATGTGAGATTCCAATTGGTGAAGCTCAGAAAAAGCGTGTAGAGAACGGGAAAGAGCATCATGACAACGACGAAGGCCACCGCCGGCAGGGGAAACAGTATTTTAAGGTTCCTTTCGACGAAGCCGCTTTTTGTCATGGCATCCTCCGGGAAATAATTCTGAAAATCGGTTCAGGTGGCCTTGGCCACGAGAGGAAAGCGGCGGGACGGATTTCTCCGTACCGCCGCCGACGGGAAGATCGGTACCGACAGATCTCAGTAGACGCCGTACTCTCCAGTGTCTTCGAGGAGTTCATTGACGGCCTTGACCTTCTGTTTGGCCAAGTCTTCGAGTTTGGTGGATGTACCGGCTGTGTTGATGGATTCGATAATGACTTCGCCGATGAGGTCGCGGGCGTTACCGACGGCGCTCATGTAGGGGCGATCGAAGGGGTTGCCGTTCTTGGCCGCATAGGCTTGGGAAGCGACGAGTTCGGGATTGGCCTTGGCGACGATGGCGGGATCTGCCCATGCGGAATTGCGCGACATCGGAATGCTGGCGACAAGGGCTTTTTTAGCAAGGTCGGCGCTGGTAGCCCACTTGATGAAATCGATTGCTGCGGCCTTGTTCTTGGACTGGCGGGCCACGGCCATTCCCCAGGAGACGACGAAGAAGGGATTCCCGGCCTTGGGACCCTCGGGCAGATTGGCGATGCCGAGATCCGCGGCCGCTACCTGGCTCTTGGCGGGATCGACGATCTGGCCGTAGAAAACGGAAGCGTCCGTCCACATGGCCACCTTGCCGGCCTGGACGAGGGGCATGATGTTTTCCCAGGACATCGAGGTGACGCCCTTCGGGCCATAGAGGGCCAGCATCTTGCCGTAGAATCGGGTGGCATCAAGGGCTGCCTTGGAATCGAAAACCGCGACGCCCTTGTCGAGGTATGCTCCGCCGTAATTGTAGATATAGCTGGAGAGCTGGGTTACGGCCGCGGCGCCCTTGCCGCGGGAGGCAAATCCCGCCACATCGGCGGAGTCGAGAGCCTTGGCCGCGGCTTCAAGCTCGGCGAAGGTCTTGGGAACGGAGAGCCCCGCTTTCTTGAAGAGGTCCTTTCGATAGTAAAGAACCTGCCACTCGGTGACGAGGGGGACAAGATAGGGCTTATTGCCGAATTTCGCCACGCCCATGGCGCTGCTGGGGTAGTCGGAGAAATCGTAGGTGGAGAGCGGCTCGTACCAGCCGTTCTTGTAGAACATCTTGCCTTCCTGGAGCGGCCTGGTCATAAAGACGTCGGCCGAGGAGGAATTGGTGGCGAATTCCGTGGTCAGCTTGGTGGTCAGCTGGCTTTCCTGCAGGCTCTCGACGTTCACTTTTACGCCTGTCGCCTTTTCGTATTCAGGGATCGCCGCTTTCAGCAGGTCGCCGTAAGGATGGTTGGCGAGAAGAACGCGGATTTCCTTGGTCTGCGCACCGGCTCCCAGGACGACGACGACCATGAGCGCGAGCGCAAAAAACTTTGATTTCATGAAGACCTCCTTCATTCGATTGGGTGATTTACCGGTATAGAGTATTATCCTGTTTTCCCTTGCAGTCAAGTTTTCTTATGAAAATAATTTTCTTGTATATGATTATTTTTTTCACGATATGCTTTACAGAATTGACGGGCAGTGGTACAACAGAGCTGGAGAGGTTGACTGATGGCAGAACAGAGCTGTATCTATCTTATACATACGCTCGAGAATTCCTTCAGCGACAAGGAAAAAGTGGTCGCCGACTTTATCCTTTCCCACTCCTCCGAAGCTGTGCATCCGAGCATAGAGGAGCTGGCTGCGCGAATCGGCGTTTCGGTCTCCACTCTCCTCCGCTTCGTAAAAAAACTTGGCTACGGGGGTTACCAGCAGTTCAGGATAGCCTTGGCCACGGAGACCCTCGCACCCGAATCGCGCTACTACGAAATCGCATTCTCCGACCCGAAGGACGCTGTCGCCACGGCATTCAGCGCCGCCAGAAGCGCCCTCGACATGACGGAAAAGCTTCTCGACAGGAGAACGATAGGCGAAGTGGCGCACATTGTCTGCAACGTCCCTGTCTTCTACATTTTTGGCATAGGCGGTTCGGGCATCGTCGCACGCGATGCTCTCCACAAGCTCATCCGCACTGGCATACACTGCCTCGCGGCCGAGGACTTCCACATCCAGCTCATGCTTGCCTCCCAGGCGACAGCCCGCGACCTCGCCCTCGTGATATCGAACACGGGCGCTAACAAGGACTCTCTCGCCATCGTCGAAGTTCTCAAGAAGGCGGGCTGCAGGATAGCCGCCATAACCACATACCCGCGCTCTCCCCTGGCGAGAGTGGCCGATTACCTTCTGATCTCCGCCGCGCCTGGTGCTTCCATCATTTCGGAAGCCTTTTCGGCCAGGATCGCCCACCTGGCTATCGTCGATGCCCTCTATATCGAGATAATGGGATTGTTGAAGGAAAATGGTTTGGACAAGGTCGAAAAAATGAGGTCCGCTATCGCGGGCCGAAGACTATAATTTCGGAAAATGTGGAGGAAGCGATGAAAGCTGATATCGGATTGATTGGCCTCGCTGTCATGGGCGAAAACCTCGTGCTCAACATGGAGAGCAAGGGCTTCGTTGTGGCAGTCTATAATCGCACGACGAGCAAGGTGGACGATTTTATCGGCGGCAGGGGCGCGGGCAAAAAAATTCTGGGCGCCCACTCGCCGGCTGAGCTCGCGTCGCTCCTTTCTTCGCCGCGCAAAGTGATGATTATGGTCAAGGCGGGCCAGGCCGTGGACGACACGATCGCCCAGCTTCTGCCCCACCTCGACAAGGGCGACATCATCATCGACGGCGGCAATTCCAATTACCAGGACACCATGCGCCGCGCCAGGGAGCTGGAAGCGAAGGGTTATCTCTTCATAGGCTCGGGTGTTTCGGGCGGCGAGGAGGGAGCGCTTCTCGGACCTTCCCTCATGCCCGGCGGCTCGGCCGCGGCCTGGCCTCATGTCAAACCGATTTTCCAGGCGATTGCCGCCAAGGTGGAGGACGGCAGCCCCTGCTGCGACTGGGTGGGATCCGATGGTGCCGGTCACTTTGTGAAAATGGTGCACAATGGGATCGAATATGGCGATATGCAGCTCATCTGCGAAGTCTACCAGATCATGCGCGACAGGCTCGGCATGAAAGAGGACGAGATGAGCGCCGTCTTCGCAGAATGGAACAAAGGCGATCTCGACTCATACCTCGTCGAGATAACCCGCGATATCCTCGCCTACAAAGACGAGGATGGGCTGCCTCTCGTGAGCAAGATTCTCGACACGGCGGGTCAGAAGGGCACGGGCAAGTGGGCTGGCATAGCCGCCCTGGACTTTGGAGTCCCCCTCACCTTGATTGGCGAATCCGTTTTCGCGCGCTGCCTTTCGGCCGCCAAAAACGAAAGGATCGCCGCTTCGAAGCTCCTTGCCGGTCCCGACGCAAAGAGCTTCACTGGCGACAAGGCGACCTTTCTCGCCGATCTCGGTTCAGCCCTTTACGCCGCGAAGGTTGTCTCCTATGCCCAGGGTTTTCTTCTCATGAGGGAAGCGGCCAAGGAATATGGCTGGACCCTCGATTTCGGCTCAATAGCCCTCATGTGGCGGGGCGGCTGCATCATCCGTTCCATCTTCCTCGGTAAGATCAAGGAAGCCTTCGATGTCGACAAAAACCTCGGGAACCTCATGATGGCGCCCTTCTTCGCAGGAAAACTCGCGGCAAGCCAGGCCAGCTGGCGCCGTGTTGTGGCTGAATGCGCCATGTCAGCAATCCCGGCTCCGGCGCTCTACACAGCCCTATCATATTACGACGGTATGAGGACGGAGAAGCTTCCCGCCAACCTCCTCCAGGCCCAGCGCGATTATTTCGGCGCCCATACCTACGAGAGGATCGACAGGCCGCGCGGCGAATTCTTCCATACCAACTGGACAGGCCATGGCGGTTCGACCTCGGCGTCCACCTATTCCATTTGAAGGAGGCACAACATGGCGGCAATGAAAATCCAGCCTAAAAAAGCGGATTCGCTCGACTTTCTCGCCCTCGGAGCCCTCGTCACCAGGCTTGATCCGGGCATCATCCCCTTCGGCTTCGCCGACTCCTACCAGATCCACGTCTCGGGCGGAGAGTACAATGTCGCCGCAAATCTTTCCGCCTGTTTCGGGCAGAAAACTGCCATTGCGAGCGCGATGGTCGATTATCCCATTGGCGCGAAAATCGAAAGCGAAGCACGGAAAATGGGGGTTAAAGGCATCTATAAGCGCTTCAGGCACGATGGCGTGCGCGGACCGAACATGGCTCAGGTCTGGTCGGACAGGGGTCAGGGCGTTCGAGCCCCCGTCGTTTTCTACAACAGGGCGAATGAAGCCGCTGCCTTGCTGAAGCCCGGCGATTTCGATTGGGATGACGTCTTCGCACGCGGCCTGCGCTGGTTCCATTCGGGCGGCATTTTCTCCGCCCTCTCGCCGACGACGCCAGAACTCGTCATCGAAGCCATGAAGGCCGCCAGGAAGGCGGGCGCAATCGTCTCCTTCGATCTCAACTACAGGGCGAAGCTCTGGGCGGCCAACGGCGCCCAGACTTCGGCTCCGGAAATTCTCGGCCGCATCGCCGAACAGGTGGATGTTCTCGTCGGCAACGAGGAAGACCTCCAGATGGGCTTGGGTCTCAAGGGCCCCGACATCCATGCCGCATCCAAGCTCGATCCCGAAGCCTTCTACAAAACCATCGAGGAAGTGACGGCGCGCTGGCCCAACGTGAAAGCCGTTGCCACGACGTTGCGCGACGTCAAATCGACCAACCGCCATATATGGAGCGCCGTGCTTTGGCTGGAAGGCGAACGTTATGCGGCCCCTACCACCGAACTGGACGTATGCGACCGCGTGGGCGGCGGCGACGGTTTCGCGGCCGGCCTCATATACGGATTGCTCGAAGGAAAGACCCCGCAAGAAGCCTTAAACCTCGGTTGGGCGCATGGAGCCCTGCTCACCACCTTCCCGGGCGACACGACGATGGCTACCCTCGATCAGGTGACGGCTTTCGCGAAGGGCGGATCGGCCAGAATACAGCGCTGAATGGCGCTTGAAGACATCGCATCAAGGATAGCCGAATGAAAGCACTAGTTCTCGAAGACTACATGAAATTCTCCTTCAGGGAGTACCTCGATCCCGTCCTCCGCTCGGGCGACGACGTGATCGTCCGGGTCAGGGCCGCGGCGATATGCGGCTCCGATGTGCACGGAATGGATGGTTCGACAGGAAGACGCATACCCCCCATCGTCATGGGCCATGAGGCTTCGGGCGAAATCGTCGAGGCGGGCGCGGGAGTCAAGGATTTCCGTGTAGGCGACCGCGTCACTTTCGACTCCACCGAATACTGCGGCGACTGCTTTTACTGTAAACGGGGCGAGGTGAATCTCTGCGACAACAGGAGAGTGCTCGGCGTTTCCTGCGGCGACTACAGGCGCGACGGAACCTTCGCCGAATACATCGTCATTCCCAAGAGAATACTCTACAGAATGCCCGATGCCCTCGATTTTACGGCAGCGGCTATCGCAGAGCCAGCGGCCGTAGCAGCCCATGCGGCAGCGATAACACCGATCGCGATGGGCGATTCCATGGCAGTGGTCGGCGCCGGCC
>JBAQLW010000183.1:0-8823 GCA_049302175.1 Rectinemataceae bacterium | reverse complement strand
TGATAGAACTGCCCCAAGGGTACTTTGCGTTCGAGATAAAGATGGCGGGCAAAATATCCACTGGCGATGCGCGGCATTTGCGGGGGCTGGCCGACTTCCTCGACAAGCCTTTGCTGCATAGTTTTATTCTTTCAAATGATCCGGAGACAAGGACGATATCGGCGGGGATTACCGCTGTCCATGCGGCGTATTTTCTGGGCTGATACTTCTTTCAGCCAACAGCTTCCTCAAACACTCGCGCGAAATTGCGCCAGGCGATCTTTTCGACCTCGCTCTCTGAATAGCCCGCGCTGATGAGGCTTTGGACGATAGCCTGGGCGCGCAAAGCGTCCTCGAGGCCTGAAATCAGGGGATACTCCTCGCGGGTGTAGAGGTACTCGCAGAAATGGAGGCCGAGGCCAACGTGGTCGACACCTGCGGTGCTGATCATGTGCGTGAGGTGCTGCATATAGCGCTCGAGGCTGTGGTGTGCGCGATCGGCCATGGGCGCGAGGGCGGCGGGGCTGGTCATGCAGCCGATGAGGACGGCGCCCGCTATGCCGCCGGCTTTGATGCTCTTGAGGTGCCGCCCTTCCAGTTCGGCGCGATCGTCAAGAGCGCCCGCGCGCTCCTTTGCGTTGTACGCTATTGTGAAGTTGCCCGCTGTTTTAGCGTTGCGCGCTTCATGTCGCCGCACGAGATCCATGAAAACATCGGCGTGCATGTCAAATATGGGCAGCAGGTAGTGCCTCCGCGAATTCAATGCTTATTCGTAATGTGTCCACATTCTCAATATTCGAACAATCTTTTCTTCAAGAAACACCTGGTACACCAATCTATGGTGAATGGTAATTCTTCTCGAATAGGCCCCAGACAGATCACCCATCAATTTCTCATAGGGTGGTGGCGTCTGAAACGGATCATTTTCCAGCACCAGGATCAACTTCTTTACTTTATTTCCAAGCTTCGCTTCAACTACTTTTTTTGAGTCCTTCACTGCCTGCCTGGAATAGACAATTTCCCACATTACCAGTCAATCTTTTTTATGCTCTCGGATAGTGGTTCTCTCATTCCATCGATGATGGATTTCTTCATCCCGGGAATGGAAATGAGGTAGAGCGTTTCCTGTATTGCCTTCCAGTCATCCTCCGCGACCAATACGGCATTGCCTCTTTTGCCCGATATCATGATTGGTTCATGGGATTCATTGGCCTGATCGATAAGCCTGTAAAGCTTGGATCGTGCGGCGCTTGCGGTCAGACTTGCCATTCTTCCACCTCAGTTCATAAAGTACGTTATTGCGTACGTGATGTCAACATATATCGTACAGTATGCGAGCGGCGGGATTGTCCTGTCGATCCTGAACAATCCCATTATCGTGTCCTCATCTTCTACTCAAAATTCTCTTTACCACAATCAGCGGCTATAGCTCAGGATGTCGCGCTCGAAGACTTCCCTGTCCATGGAGCGCAGGAAGGCCAGGGAGAATTCCTTGGCGGCCGCGTAATCGCGATAGTCCATGATGCTCGAGTTGGTGTGGATGTAGCGCGAGGGAACGCCGATGGTTATCGAGGGGCAGCCTGAGCGGGCGGTGTGGATCTCGCCCGAGTCGGTGCCGCCCAGGGCCATGAAGTACTGGAAGGGGATGTTCCTCTTTTCGGCGAGACCCGTGGCGTACATGAAGAGGCCGCGGTGGGTGATTGCCGTCCTGTCGATGTAGCGGAGAAGGACGCCCTCACCCTGCTGGCCGAGTTCCTCCGGATCGCCCATATTGTCGTTAGCGGCGGAGGATTCGAAGACGACGGAGAGGTCGGGCTCGATGGTGAAAGCCGAGGTTTTCGCCCCTCGCAGGCCCGATTCTTCCTGGACGGTGGCGCCGATATAGAGGTCCACGCCGAGCTCTTCGTTGGCCACTTCCTCGAGGACGTCGAGGGCGAGGGCGCAGCCGAAACGGTTGTCCCAGGCTTTGGAGAGGAGCTTCGTTCCGCCGAAGAGGGGGACGAAGGGCCCGTCCATGATGATCATGTCGCCAGGACGGATGCCTGCGGCGAGGACGTCCTCGCGCGAGTGGGCACCGATGTCTATGAGCATCTGCTCGATGGAGAGGAGGCGTTTAGCCGAATCCTCGGGGAGGAGGTGGGGCGGTATGGAGGCGACGGCGCCCGGATAGCCCTGGCCGGTTATGCTTGAGTAGACGGTGACGCGCTGGGCCATGATGACATGCTCCCAGGTCCGTCCTATGGGGAAGAACTTGATGAGTCCCTTGAGGGTGATCTGCTTGACGATGAAGCCGACTTCATCCATGTGTCCCGACATCATGAGGCGGGGGGCATTGGGCTTTTTCGATTTCTTGACGGCGAAGACCGAGCCCAGGTTGTCGAAGACGAGTTCGGCGGAGTGCCGCGACAGTTCCTTCTTCATGTAGTCGCGCACGCGCATTTCGTGGGCCGAGAGGCCGGGGATCTGGGTGAGGGTTCTGAACCGCTCCATCTGCTTTTCGCTGGGTATCATTTTTTCTCCTATCTATTGGAAACAGTGAATGTGAAAGATTGTTGCGCGATCCGTAAGGCAGCGGATTTCAAGCCTGCTCCCCGCCCGCCCTGATGGAAGCGTAGCCTTCCAGCTGCATCGTGTGCGTCTGGGTGCGGGCTTCGATAGAGCTGTCCTTGGATCCAAGAAATACGGTATGGACGAGTATGTTCAGGATCGACACCAGGCCGACATAGGAATTGGAAAGAAGGAGTGAGTTGGTGTCGCATTTCACGACGCGGTCGGCCAGGGAATAGATCGGGCAGGCGGCGGAGTCGGTGAGAAGGTTGAGGATTCCGCCCTTATCCTTCACCACTTTGGCGACATGGCGTATCTCTTCCGAATACGGGGGAAAGGTGAGGATGAACATGACGTCATCGGCTGTGAATGCGCGAAGGCGGGGGGTGTAGTCCGATATTGAACCCGAGATGACGGTGACGTCCTTCTTGACCGAACTCATGAGGGAATATTCGAAGGTCCTGGCCATGTGGCAGGAGGCGCCAAAGCCACAGATGAAGATTCTTCCTGCGCCGTGAATGGACTCGGCCATGCCCTGGAGGTCAGGTATCTTGATATTGTCGAAGGTGTTGCGGAGATTGTTCACTTCGTTGAGAAAGAGCTTCTGCAGGCGTTTTTCCTCGGGAAGGAGGTCGAGCTCCCTGAGGGCGATTTTTTCGTACGGGCTGAGGCGGTGCTTTATCTCTTCCTGGATTTCGTGCTTGAAATCCTGATAGCCTGCGAGGTCAAGGCTCTTGGCGAAGCGCACCAGGGACGCGTTGCTGACGCCTATGGCTTTGCTGATAGTGTAGATCGAGGCGAAGGCCACGCTCTGCTCATGGTCGAGGATGTAGGAGCCTATCTTCCTGAAATTGGGAGCCATCTCGGGAAGGGCTTTCTTGATCTTTTCGAGTATCATCCTGCTTGTGCCCCTATTGTTCGGCGTGAAACTAATGTTTCTAAAGTCTTACATGCCGAAACTGGGGTGTCAAGCTGAAATTCGCGAACATTGTGAACATTGTGAAGACTTCCAGTTTAGAAAAAGCTCGATCTTTTTGCCAATTATGGCCAAGCGATGGTAGTATGTTTAAACTGAGTTCTTGGGTACGGGAACAAGGAGGAATCGACGATGAAAATTGTCTATATAATCATGGTGCTTCTCGTGGCTGTCGTGGCCGTCATTTTCGCGCTGCAGAACAGCGTCGTGATCACTGTGACCCTTTTCAGCGCTTCGGTGTCGGGGTCGCTCTCACTTTTCCTCATCGTCACTCTGGCGATCGGCTTGATTCTCGGCATGCTGCTGATGGTGCCTGTGATGTTCAAGCGCGGAAGGATTTCCTCGGGGTTGAAGCGACAGGTTTCGGCGCTGGAAAAGGACAGATTGGCGCAAAAGCCTGTTGAGACTGAAGCGGTTCCGAAGACTAATACTTCCCCTGAATCCATTGATGCTGAGGCCGCGAAGAAGCGAGGATAAAAAAAGCCCCGGTGCGATGTCGAAAACCGGAGGTTGGGGTCGCCGCGGGGTTGGGGGGTTGCGGCGAGGGTCCGGCTCCGAACATCTCATCGGGGCACATTAACAATACCAACAATTTGGACGAATAGCAAGGTCGGATCGGTGAGGTCGGCAATGATCCATCCGCCCCCGCCGCTTTTCCGGCTCTCGCCCGCTTTCAGCGCTTCTTGAAGAGGTCGGCAAAGGGGTTGTAGGTCATGCCGTCGTCCTCCCTCTCGCGGGGGCGCGGCGCTTCGCGCGGGGCAGGGCGCTGCTGCGGACCGGAGCGCGGGGGAAGGGGAGGCCGCGAAGGCGAGGACGGGCTTTGCGATGCCGCGCCTGATGGCCGGGAAACAACACGTACGACGGGCTTCGCCCCCTGAGGCTTCGCGCCATGTGCGCCCTGGGCTCCTGGCTGCTGTGGCCGCGCGTCATCGCGCGTTTTAAGCGAAAGCCCGATCCTGTGGCGCGCCTCGTCCAGGCTGATGATGGTGAATTCCCTCACGTCGCCTACCTTGATCGCTTCCATGGGGTCGCGCACGAACTGGTTCGAGAGCTCGGAGATATGAATCAGGGCGCTTTCCTTGATGCCGATGTCGACGAAGGCGCCGAAATCGACGACGTTCTTCACCTTGCCCGTGACCTTCATGCCCTCCTTGAGGTCGGAGAAGTTGAGGACGCCCTTCGAGAGTATGGGCGGCGGCAGGCCTTCGCGCGGGTCGCGGTTGGGTTTCTTCAGCTCGACGATGATGTCATTGAGGGTGGTGTCGCCCACCGAGTATTTTTCGCGCAGGGCGGCTCGCTGCTCGCGCGAAGGATCGGCGCCCGCCTTGATGAACTGGAGGATTTCGGCGGCCAGGGCGTAGTTTTCGGGGTGAACCCAGGTGTTGTCGAGCTCGTTGGCGCTTTCGGGAATCTTGAGGAAGCCCGCGCACTGCTCAAAGGTCTTTTCGCCCAGGCCGGGGATTTGGGTGAGCATGTCGCGCGACTTGATCGCTCCCTTTTCTTCCCTGAACTTGACGATCTTCTTGGCCAAGCCCCCGTTGATGCCCGAAACGTACTTGAGAATGGCGTGGCTGGCGGTGTTGAGGTTGACGCCGACCTGGTTGACGACGGAGCCGACGACTTCGTCCAGCTGCTCGGTCAGCTTTTTCTGGTTGACGTCGTGCTGGTAGAGGCCGACACCGATGCTTTTGGGATCGATCTTGACGAGTTCGGCGAGGGGGTCCTGGAGGCGGCGGCCGATGGAGATGGCGCCCCTGATGGTGAGGTCGAGGTCGGGGAACTCTTCCCTGGCGATGTCGCTGGCGGAATAGACGGAGGCTCCGTCCTCGTCCACGGCGGTGAACTTGCAGTCGAGGCCGTTCTCCTCGATCGAGGCGGCGACGGCGGCCTGCACTTCGTGGCTGGCGGTGCCGTTTCCCACGGCGACGATCTCGATGCGGTGCTTCTTGACGGAGGCGGCGATGGCCTTCTTGGCTTCCTCGAGCTTCATCTCCTGGTTGATGACGAAGTAGTCGAGGAACTTGCCCGTCTCGTCCAGGGCGGCGCACTTGGTGCCGGTACGGATGCCGGGGTCGACGCCGAGAATCCTCGAGCCGCGCAGCGGCGGCGACATGAGGAGGTTCTTGAGGTTTTCGGAGAAGACGTCGATGGCGTGGGTTTCGGCGTACTCGGTGGCGTCGGACTTTATTTCCCTGATGACGGCGGGCGAAAGGAGCCGCGTGAGGCCGTCCTCGATGGCTTCGGCGTGGTAGGTGTTGTGGATGAAGGCCTTGTCCTTGAGAAGGGCCGCGGCCCCTTCCTCGTCGACGTCGATGGTAACGTCGAGGGCCGATTCGCGCTCGGCGCGGTTCACGGCGAGGACGCGGTGGCTTTTCAGCGTCGAAAGGGGCTCGGAATAGTCCCAGTACATCTGATAGGTGGACTTTTCGCGGGCGGCATCGTCGCCGACGCCCTTCGTGACGAGCTTGCCCGTCTTTTTATACCAGGATTTGACGGCGGCGCGCATTTCGATGTTCTGCGAGACGCGCTCGGCGAGGATGTCCTTGGCGCCGGTGATGGCGTCCTGGGCGGTCGCCACCGATAGTTCGGGGTGTTCCGCGTCGGCGCGGACGAAGCCGGGCGCCGCCGCGTCGACTGCCGCCTTGTCCTGGGCCAGCATGATTTCGGCGAGGGGCGTGAGGCCTCTTTCCTGGGCGAGCATGCCGCGCGTCTTTTTCTTTTTCTTGTAGGGCGCCCAGAGATCGTCGAGTTCGGTGAGGGTCGATGCCTTGAGGATGTTCGCGTAGAGCGTTTCGTCGAGCTTGCCGAGGGCGGCGATGCCTTTGGTCACCTCGATCCTGCGTTCCTCGAGATTCTTATAGCTCTCGAATTTATGGACGCAGTCGCGGACCTGTACTTCGTCGAGGCTTCCTGTCATTTCCTTGCGGTAGCGGCTGATGAAGGGAACCGTGCTTCCTTCGGCGGTCAGGGTGATGACGGCCGATACTTGCGCGGCCTTGATGTTCAGGTCTCCGGCGATGCGGTTCAGGATGGCGATCTCGTTGACTGCCAGTTTTTCGATGTCGGGCAATAGGCTCATGGTCGAATACGGTAAGCAATGTCGGCGATAATTGCAAGCGCCCGGCCTTCCGTTTTTCGGTGGACATTCGCAGAGGCATGAATTATGCTTTCCTTTCAGAATAGAATTATACTTTGGTAAGGAAATGGGAAGCAGCGAAAAAAGAGTGAGGATTTACTCAGCCCTCGAGGTGGCCAATCTCTGCGGTGTGGTGAACCAGACGGCGATCAACTGGATTCGAGGCGGCTATCTCAAGGCTTTCACGACGCCGGGCGGCCAGTTCCGCGTGTATGCCGAAGACCTCATCGCCTTTCTGGACGACAGAAAGATGCGGATCCCTCATGAGCTCAGCGTGGCGACCAATGTCGATGTGGATCCAGGGCTCATCCTCATTGTCGATGACGATCCCGACCTCAACATGATCCTCAAGCGGATGCTGGAGCGTCGGATTCCCGACATCAGGGTAGCCCAGGCTTTTGACGGCTTCGAGGCCGGCCGGATAATCGCCGAACGCCATCCAGCCCTCGTTTTCCTCGATATCGATCTTCCGGGCATAAACGGGAAGAGTCTCTGTTTCAGGATCCGCTCCGATCCTTCGATCGGGAAGCCTTCGGTGATCTCGATGACGGGTATCGATACTGAGGATATGCGCACTGAGATGCTTGCCGCCGGCGCCGATGATTTTTTCGGCAAGCCCCTGGATTTCGAGGGCGTGATCAAGCGGGCAACCGAGCTGCTCGAGGCCAGGGCAGGGCAGTAGGGCACCGTCGCAGCGTGCATAAATAAAGGAAATCAAGCGTGTATTCTATATGAAGGAAATCTGCAGGTTCCTGGATGGCCGTCTCATCGTCGCCGTCGGGGATATCACGGAATTCGAAGGCGGGGCCATAGTCAACGCTGCCAATTCGGGGCTTCTGGGAGGCGGCGGCGTGGATGGGGCTATTCACCGCGCGGGAGGTCCAGCCATACTGGCCGAGTGCCGCGCCCTCCGCGTCGGCGCTTTGAAGGGCGGCCTGCCCGCCGGCGAGGCCGTGGCGACAGGGGCGGGCGCCTTGCGGGCAGGCCGCGTCATCCACACGGTGGGTCCGGTCTGGCATGGCGGAGGGCAGGGCGAAGCCGCAGTTCTCGCGTCCTGCTACAGGCGCTGCCTGGAGCTCGCCGCCTCGGAGGGCATCGACACCATCGCCTTCCCTGCCATCTCTACCGGTGTTTACGGCTATCCAAAGGCCGAAGCGGCGCGCGTAGCCTTCGACGCAATCGCTGATTTTCTGCGCGATAATGAACATCCGCGTTCAGTATCGCTCATATTTTTCTCCGAAAGCGGCGCAAACACATTTCTGGAAGCCGCCTTCCCAATCCGAATATCTTGACTGCGCCCACCCCGGCAGGTATAGTGATTTTGCGTTAATTCGCGTCGCGAGAAGCGACGCACGTCCAATCGCGACCGTCGTACACCGACGGCCTGTCTCGAGGAGCCCAATGCAAAGACGGCGAAAGCCGGAGATGCACGACGGTTTCCTCTGAATTCGCGTCGCGAGAAGCGACGCATCAAAATCGCGACCGTCGTATACCGGTATTACCCGAGCTTCCCAAGCTCGAGAAGCGGGTTCGACTCCCGTCGGTCGCTCTAGTAAATAAAAGCCCGCATGCAGCGGGCTTTTTGTTTATGCACTTTTAGATTTCAAATCCACCCTTGACTATGAACCGCCTTAGAAGGTCGTGGATCTTGATGTTGATCTTGATCGTGGCGATAGGCGTTCCTTCAATTCCTTCAAAGTACGCCTTGGCTTTTGCTTTATCGATCGTATCCTTGAGTTCGTCGAAACGACCAAACTCATTGATGTTCGCTTCGGTAATACCCGAATTCATCATGGCGCGCAGCTTTGCCTCGTCCAGCCCCAAGATCCCTGAAAGCGTGCTGATCTCGTCGTTTTTCGCCGTGCATTGATATTCGGTGACGTAATCGCGAAAGGTCTTCCCGCTTTCCATGACCGCGGAACCGCTTTGCACATCGTGGAGAAAGATATTGGCGTATTTTTGTTCTTCAGTGGTCAGATACGCGAAGGACTTATGCAAATCGTCCAGGGTCTGCTGTCTCTGTTCTTCCTCGATGCCATCCTGTTTCAATGCTTTAAGGTAACTATTCAGGAGGGTAAGCCTCTCCGTTTGAACCCTGGCCAGCGTATGGCATGAATGGGGAACCAACGACAGCATCGGCGATTACCGCAAGAGCGGCCATTCCCTGCTTGCGGGCGGTGGAAAG
>JBAQLW010000182.1:0-33037 GCA_049302175.1 Rectinemataceae bacterium | reverse complement strand
GCATAGGCGAGAACGAGTTGGTGAAATCCCAGGTATCGACTCCCCTCTCGAAACCGGTGGCGAGTTCTTTCTTGGCGGCCGACAGATCGAGTCGCGTTTCCCCATGCCCATGTCCATGCCCTTGTATTTTCCCTGTCGCCTCTCCTTTCCCTTTGGCTTGTCTGAAAGAATCAAATTCGGCATAGGCCCATTTCGTGGAGACGCCGAATCCGGGATAGAGAAGGATTATGCCAAAATCTGAACGCGGCCGGATAGGCTCTATGATATCGCCCCGGCCTGAGGCGATAGCCGCGCCCCCATGGAGAAAGAACGATACATCAGCCCCGATTTTCGTGGCGATGGTGTATGAATCGATATACGCCATGTTTGTCCCATAGAGTTGATCAAGAGCGATGAGGGTAGCAGCCGCGTCGGCAGAACCCCCGCCCAACCCTGCCATCGCGGGAATGCCTTTTCCCACACGTATGATCACATTGTCGTGAATATTGAAACGTTCAAAAAACAATTCGGCCGCTCGGTACACCGTCGTCGTTCGAGGAGGGCAATCGAAGGCGCCTTCAACCTGGATGCCCCTTCCCTCGCTCTTTATACAGATGAGTTTGTCCGAAATGCCTACAGAATGGAAAATTCCCAGGATCGGATGGAAGCCGTCCTTAAGAGGCGCTTGGATTTCAAGGCCAATATTTATCTTGGCGAAGGCCTCAACTTCTATATGGCTCTTCATGGGCTAAGAATTTAGTATCAAAACCTCTGTATGTCAAAGAATATCTGCCTTTGAAAGAGCAATGCTCTTTTTTTATGAAAAATGATGCTTTTGCAGTTGACAGATTCCGATATGCTCTTTAGATTTTCGTTGCCTGACTAAATAGTTGGGGCTTGACGCTCTCTCTGTTTGTAAGCATAGTACGCAGGCATTTTGGACTTCTGGATGTTGAAGTGAGGGAGGATACCGTGATGACCCCCATTTATAGCGCATCTGCATCGACCGAATCGGAATATGAACTCGTCACGATAGCCGGAGAAGGCTCCATTGGAAAATCGGGGTTTATCCTCCGATCGCCGGTTCACTTTGACGACAGCATCGATGATGACTATGAGGATTTTGATGAGGATGAAGATGATATGAGCGATGACGACGATGATTTTGACGATGACGACGATGATCTCGACGACGACTTTGATGATGACGATGATTTTGACGATGACGATGAAGACATCGATGACGATGATGACGATGAATTCGGCTACGATGATGATGTGGAGTACGATGATCTGGACGAATGACTGAAAATGGACCTGGAGCTGTAAAAAAAAGGCTGTTCGATCGGACAGCCCTTTTTATACGTCACGCTTATACATCCGGCGCTTGGCTTTTGGCTTCCTGCCCGCCTGGCTCCGCTTCGACCTGGGAGACGGTGGCCTTGAACCAGAGTTTTTCAAGCTCGTAGAAAGCTCTCGCTTCCTTGTTCATAATATGGACGATCACATCGCCCAGATCCTGAAGAAGCCAGCTCTCGTCCTCTGTAGCAACGGGCTTGTTGAGCGGCTTCTGCTTTTCCTGATCGAGGAAATCGTCGACAAATCGAGCGAGACCTCGCAGGTGGGTGCTCGAAGTGCAGGTGCCGATGACGAAAAAATCCGTCCATCCGGCGATTCCCCTCAAATCCATAACGACGACGTCGCTGGCTTTGTGCTCTGCCAGGATGGACGCGATATTGAAAGCTAGTGATTTACTATCGGACACAAACCCTCCCATTGAAATCCTTCCCTAAAATGATCGTATAATCAGCCTTGATGGTTCCCTTGTATTCAGCCGCTTCCGATAAGTTCGTGCACTTGATGACGGCGGCGATAGTCGATAGGGCTTCCTTGTCCCCAAAACGGTCAATCAGCACTGTCTTCGGATAATCCAGGGCATCCGCGTTGCCTACAGCCACGACATCATAGCCAAAACTTCCGAAAATTTCGGCAGTTCGAGCCGCCAAGCCCCTCTCGCTTGTCCCGTTCAGAATTTCCACGGTGTATATCTTGCTGCTCGAGGAGGCAACACTCGACGCACTCATCGCGTTCAGCGTCTGCTTGAGCATATCGCGCGCCAACTCTCCATCATAGAAGGGAAAGAAGAGACTTTCCCCTTCCACGTTTCTGTACATCCCGGTGATTTTCTGCAGGAGGATTGAATCAGCGTCCAGGCGCGAGATTTCCTTTATAAGTTTTTTCTCGGCTTCTGTGCTGAAATTGCTCTCTATGGTCCGCGACAACGCGGTGGACACGGTTTTGTTGTCGAAATAATTAGACTTTTCAGAGAGCTTCTTCAGCAGGGCTATAGCGAGCTTCTGCCTGCGCGCGAGGGCATCGCTTTCACTCTCGTTTTCTTCCCTATACTGAAGGTACTGCAAGACCTTGTCGCCGTCGAGATTTACCGCCCCGCCGGGAAGCCTAATCCTGGGAGAGCCTTCCTGGAGGATCATGGCGGGTATGAAGAGCTGGAGGCCGTCGAGGAGGTCAACAAGGGTTCCAAGATCCGTTTCGTCGAGAAGGATGTAGCCGTTGAGGGGAATGTCGAGATAACTTGACACTTCGGTCATGAAGTTCTTGGGATTGCCCGCCCTGTAGATATAGTCGATTCTGTCCATTCGCTTTATCGTCTTGAGGATGACAGCTGTATTGGCAGGGACATCAAGAAGCGCGGCCTTGGATCGCGAAGCATAGAACATCAGAAGCTGTGTTGAAACAGGCTTTCCCTGCTGTTCGAATATCAGAAGGATATTGATAGGTCTGTCCGTTTTCAGCTGCGTTGAAATACTTTCGGCCTTGAGCGCGACAAAAGCGATGACGACCGCCGCCAGGAAAAGAGCCAGGATGAGCCAGAGGATTATGTGACTTTTATCGAATGCCAGTTTTCTCATTGTGCAGATTCTCTCATCGTGAGGGCATTGTATAAGTCGATTGTGCTTTGGGCAATAGCGTGGTTCTTGCTCCTCAGCCAATCCATGCTCATGCCGAGGCTTTTGGCGAGTAGGGAGTCGAGGTCAAGGGAATCGGCCATTTTCAGCTCGGTATTCGTCACGAAGGGGCGACGTGGTTCCAGTTTGTCGGCGATGAAGACTATCTTCGCGAGCGGCGACATGGTCGTTGCGGCCGAAGAGTGCAGGGCTATCGCCTCGAGCATATCGCTGTCCTTGAGCTTGAATTCTTCCACCATATAGACGGCGGCGGCCGGGCCATGGATGATTTTGTCGGCGAAGACAATTTCCCCTTCGATACGCGCGACGGCGGATGCAACAATTTCGAGGCCTGGCATGCAGCGTGCCTTTAAGGCAAATTCCCATTGATCCAGAAGCGGCCTGTCCTTCATGATGTCGTGGGCGAGACCGCAGACGGAGCCTTTTTGGGGATCGATTCCAAAACGCCGACAAAGTCTCGACGCCAGGGCTGCGACCGAGACACAGTGCTCTGCCCGCGATGCCTTGCAGCAGCCTGGGAGACGTTCGCGGAGGAGGGTTTCAAGATTTCCGTAGTCCATACAGTCCATGATCTTCGACAAGCCTCCTCGCCGCGTCGGGCACAAGGTAGCGCCAGGCTGTGCCAGCAGCTATTCTGTCCCTGACGATGCTGGAGGAGACGGGAAAAATCGCGTTATCGATATAGCGGTGCGGAAAAGACATGGGCAGGCACTTCTCAAAGCGGCGATGGACAATAAGGAGGGAGGCTTCGTGTGCCACTGCATCGAATTCTCTCCACTCGCAGAATCCTTCAACAAGATCGTCGCCAATGACGAGGAAGGGTTTGGGTTCGACAATGCCGGCTCCGACGAGATGTCGGATTGTGTCTATGGTGTATGAAACGCCTGTCCGTCGGATCTCGCAATCGCTCGAGCGGAATCGGGGATTGTCGGCAATGCTCGCCTCCAGCATCGCCAGTCGAAGTTCCGGTCCCGGATCCGGAATTTCCTTGTGCGGTGGATTGTATGCGGGCACGAAAAGAACCGAGTCGCAGTCGGTCTGGACGAGGATTTCCTCGGCGATGAGGAGGTGACCGATGTGGACTGGATTGAAGGATCCGCCAAAGATGGCTGTTTTCAATCGAAGCCTTCCATGTCGAAGAAGCCCCCCTCCCCCTGGCCAGGATCGTTTGAATCCCCTGCCTTTTCGAAACCGATAACCTGTGCGTACAGGGCTTCCTTGAGATCATCAAGGCCTTCGGTGCTGAAAACGGAGATCCCAAACACTTTTTCTTCTGGGAAGAGGGCCTTGAAGTCCTGGAAACGCTCCTTTGCCTCGGGCAGATCGAGTTTTGTAGCGACGATTATACGCGATTTGGTGGCGAGGAGAGGCGAAAAGGATTCGAGTTCGCTTTTCAGAATGGTAAAGGCAGCGCTCCAGTTTTCGTCCGACAGGTCGATGAGAAATGCCAGACAGGCAGTGCGTGCTATATGTTTGAGGAACCTGATGCCCAATCCTGCCCCATCATGCGCTCCTTCGATAATGCCGGGTATGTCGGCCAGGATTATATCCCTGTCATAGTGGGTGAGGACCCCCAGATTGGGAATCTTCGTCGTGAAGGGATAGGGGGCTATTTTGGGCCTGGCATTGGTGAAGGCATCCAGGAGACTGGATTTCCCCGCGTTGGGAAAGCCAACGAGGCCAATATCGGCGATGAGACTGAGTTCGATCTTGAGTTTTCGCTCCTGGCCTGGCTGGCCGGGCATGGCCGTCTTGGGTGCCTGATTTACGGAATTCTTGAAGTGTGTATTGCCCCAACCGCCCTTCCCTCCCTTGAGGAAGGTCCAGCGCTCGCCTTCTATCGCGCCATGGCCTCCTATGGCGGAACCGAAATCCTTTATAATTTCGTCGGTCTCCGCATCCTTGACGACAGTGCCTGGTGGCACGGGGATGATGACATCCTCCCCGTCTTTGCCGTGCATGTTTCTGCCCATACCCGGAATGCCATTCTGGGCCTTGAAGGTTTGCCTGAAGCGCAAAAAGGAAAGCGTGCGTACATTGCTCTTTACAAGGAATATCACGTTTCCGCCCTTGCCGCCATCGCCTCCGGCCGGACCGCCCATGGGAATATACTTTTCGCGCCGGAAAGCGACGCAGCCATCGCCCCCCCTGCCAGATGCGACGGTTATCGTCGCCTCATCAGCGAATTTAATCACACTGTAACTCCATTTAGAAAATACCAGTTCGGGTGGTGCCAGGCAAGATATGAAAAAAGCCGCCCGGTATCGAGCGGCTTTGAGCCATGCCGTTTTCCGCGGCATGGAATTTTGTGCTTGCCTTATTGAGCCGGAGCGGGTTCGGATTCCGCATCGGCCGGAAATGGCTCGACCTGGGCATATTTCTTGCCTTTGATCTCGCGATAGGAAACCATGCCGTCCTTAAGGGCGAAGAGCGTATCATCCTTGCCGATGCCGACATTGAGGCCGGGATGGATCTTTGAACCCCTCTGCCTGACAATGATGGAGCCTGCTGTCACCGCTTCGTTCGCGTATTTCTTGACGCCGAGATACTGGGGATTCGAGTCGCGACCATTTACACCCTTGTGTGGCATGCTATTCCTCTCCTATGCTTTTGGCGCTTCAGGCGCCGACAATTTCCTGAACCTTGAGAACGGTGTAGCGCTGCCTGTGTCCGCGGGTTCGTCTGTAATCCTTCTTGGGCTTGTACTTGAAGACGATAACCTTGTCGGCCTTGATCTCTGCCTCGATCACCGCTTTAACGCTTGCGCCGTCGACATAGGGATTGCCCACCTTCACCCCGGCTTCACCGGAAAGAAGGAGAACCTTGTCGAACGATACGCTCTCGCCCGCTTCCTCGTCGATCCTGTCCACCTTCAGAGCCTTGCCCTGTTCGGCGCGATATTGTTTTCCGTTAATTTCTACGACTGCATACATCTGTACTATCCTCGTCAAAAAACCATACGTAGCGCAGTTTTATACACTGCGCGGCCATCCGGTGTCAACCGGTGACGCGGTAAATCCCTTACATCACGTCCATAAAGGGTATGCAGAGCATTTCGCAGACCGTTTCAAGGGTAGCTTTTACTGCTTTTACAAGCGCGACACGGCTCGCCGAAAGGTTTGGGTCGGGGCTTGTGAGGACGGGGTTGTCCCTATACCAGGCTGAAAAATCTGCTGCCAGATCGTGCGCATAGGCGGCCATCACCGAAGGTTCCTTGGAGCGCGCCGCAAGCTCAAGGGATTCGTTGAAAGCGGCGAGCCGGCGGATCAAAGCCCAGTCGGCATCGCTGGAGAGGGCTTCCATGGATAAAGCCCCCATTTTCGCGTTGCCTTCGCCCTGCTCGTATTTCCGCAGAATCGACGAAGCTCTTGCCCCCATGTACTGGATGTAGGGTCCCGTGTTCCCCGTGAAGGAGAGCGACTGCTCGGGATCGTAGAGCATATCCTTGGTGGGCGAGGTCTGGAGCAGGTAGTAATGAAGGGCGCCGAGGGCGACCTTTTCCGCAACGGATTTCGTATCCCCCACCGCCCCGTCGCGACCCTTGGCGATGATTTCCTTTTCCGCGAGGCCCGCAAGTTCGTCGATCATGTCGTCGGCGTCGACAACCGTCCCTTCCCTCGTCTTCATTCTTCCCGAAGGGAGGTTCACGAGGCCGTAGGCGAGATGGTAGAGGTTCTTGGCCCATTCGCAGCCTAGCCTCCTCAGGATCTCGAAGAGTGCCTTGAAATGATATTGCTGCTCGTTGGCGACGACGTAGATGAGCTGGTCGAAGGGCCAGTCGGCATGGCGGTACATGGCCGTACCGATATCCTGGGTGATGTAGATGCTCGTGCCGTCCTTGCGAAGGAGAACTTTCCTGTCCAGACCGATGTCCTCGAGATTCACCCAGATCGAGCCATCGTCTTCCCGATAGAAAATGCCGTCTTTCAGCCCCTCAAGGACTTTGTCCTTGCCCTTCATATAGGTGAGGCTCTCGAAATAATACTCATCGAAGCTCACGCCCTGGCGGGCGTAGGTCGTCTTGATACCCTCCACGGCCCAGGCGTTCATTTTTTTCCAGAGGGCGATCACCTCAGGCTCTCCGGCTTCCCAGCGCTGGAGAAGCTCCTGGGCCTTTTCATCAGCCTTGGGATCCTCGGCCTTGAGGTTGTTGAACATCACATAATACTTTCCAACGAAATGGTCGCTTTTTAGTCCTTCATCCTCAGGGCTCCGCCCTCCGCCGAAGGCCTGATAGGCGAGCATCGATTTGCAGATGTGAATTCCTCTGTCGTTGATGAGGTTCACCTTCCTGACATCGGCGCCCGCTGCCTTCGTTATCCGCGACAGCGATTCACCGAGGATGTTGTTGCGCAAGTGACCGAGATGGAGGGGCTTGTTAGTATTGGGGCAGGAGAACTCCACCATGACCTTGCGCCCCTCGAGGGGACGGGCATTGTTCCAGCCGCTCGATTCGCCCCTTCTGAGTATTTCAATTCCAGTCGCGGCGCGGTCGAAGTATATGTTGAGGTAGGGACCGACCGCCTTAGCTGTTCCGCTGGTGTCGGGCGATTTTCCAGCAGCGGCTTGCAGGGCGCCAAGGACCTGCTCCATTTCCGTGGCTATATTCGCCGGGCTTTTCTTAAGAAGCTTGGCATAGCTGAACATGGGAAAGCCTATGTCACCCAGCTCCGGCTTGGGGGGGAATTCCATGATAATCGAATCCACGCTTAAAATCACAGTTTCCAAGCCGTCACGGGAAGCCAGGGAAAGGAGCGCGAGGTGGACGCGTTCCTGCCAGAGTCTCTTGATATCGGTCATCGTTTTATCTCCGCGGTGTATCGCTCGGTCTGAGGATACTACAACCGCAGGGGCTGGACATTCAAGGCGGCGGCTTCAAGCAGGCCAAGGAATTCGTCCTCGCCGATGATGGCTACGCCGTATTCCGCAGCCTTCCGGTTTTTGGACGAGCCTGATCCTGGATCATTGGTGACAAGATAGTCGAGGCCCTTACCGACAGCTGACGCAGCCCTGCCGCCCAAGTCCCTCACCTTTTTCTCGGCTTCGGGCCGCTTCATCGTCCTCAGTTCGCCGGTAAAGCAAAAGCTCCGGCCCGCCACAGGATTCGCTGGATCCGGCAAGCCTGGCGCCATGACCGAAGGCCGAATCCGTATCGCCCCGCTTACGAGGAGGCTCTCCATCTCGCTCCTCACTGCCGCCAGTCCTCTGGTGATAGTCCTGGCCATGGTCTCGGCTATTCCGTCGATCTTCACAAGATCCTCTTCCCTTGCGACAAATAGCGAATCCAGGGTAGAAAAACCGCCCTGCACGAGCTTTTCGGCCACGAGAAGCCCGACATCTTCCAGGTCGAAACCCGCTATGAATTCCGCCAGGCTTACTTCCTCTACCGCGTGGAGGTTGCGCAGGACTTTCTGCGCCGATGTCCTGCCCATACGCTCCAGGTTTTCCAATTCTTCCACGGCCAGACTGTAGAGATCCGCGATCGTCCTCACCCTACCCGTTTCGTGGAGCCGTTTGACGAGGGCCGTACCGAAATCCCGGATATCGAGTATGGTGAGCCATTTCTCTATTCTGTGGAGCTCCTTTTTTGGGCAGAGTTCGTTCGGACAGTAAAGCCGAGTTCCCTCATCGACAAGAGCCGTGCCGCATGAGGCGCAAAGCGTTGGCTGTTCGATGTCGACTGAGTCTTGCGGATTCTCCACGAGCGTTTCGATCTTGGGGATTATCTCCCCCCGCTTGGTTATCACGACCATGGATCCGATCTTCAGCTTCATGGAGCGGATCATCGCCGGATTGCAGAGATTGGCCCTCTGTACCGTCGTGCCCGCGAGATGTACCGGATCGACAATGCCGATAGGGGTATAGAGGGCTCCGGATTCGCTCCACACGATAGCCTTCAGCCGTGTGACGGCCTCCTCAGGACTGAATTTAAAGGCTATCTGTTTGTCGGGTCGGGGCTTCGCCAGGTCTTCGTCGTCTATGGACATACCCTTGACGACAAGGCCGTCGATATCGAACTCTAGATTTGGCCGTAGGGCCATCACCCTGCCTCTATAGTCGACAACTTCCTCCGGAGTAGCAAAGATCTCCGTCCTGACCGAGGAAAAGCCCATGGCTGCCAGCCAGGCGAGCTTTCCAAGCTCGTCGGCGAAGGCGGAATCGTTCCCGCCGCCTTCGGAATGACTTTTCGAAGTCCCCTGGGCATCGTAGCAGATCACTGTCAGGTCTTCGCTCCCCGCCCCATCCTTCCGCTTCATGATTCCATTCGCCGCATTCCTGCAGTTGGCCTTGTCGGCATATTTTTCTTTGTGAATGGCTTTGGCCATGAGAACTTCACCACGGACCCCGCCCGAGAAAGGCGAAGGAAGCCTTCCAGGCACTCCCTTCATTTTACGAGCGTTCGCGGTTATATCGTCGCCAACGAGCCCGTCCCCCCTGGTGACGGCGCGCAGCAGACCGCCCTCTTCGTACTGAAGCTCAAGGCTCGCCCCATCCAGCTTGTATTGGACAATATATTTTTCAAAGGCAACCTTTTTTGCCCATGCCTTGAACGATTCAGGATCTGTCGCCTTGGCTTGGCTCCCCATGGGGATGATATGCCTGGATTTGGGCCAGCCGTCAGCCCTGTCCTCTCCGATTCGCCTCAGAAGCGGATTGACGGGATCTAGATCCTCGAGCTCTGCCCACAGGGCATCGAATGCTTCATCGCTAATAGCGGGCTCTGCGTTGTAATAGAGCTCCTGGTTTTTCCTGATCAGCTGTTCAAGCTCCGCGATGCGCTGTTCAAGCTCCGCGATGCGCTCTTTTCCTGAACTTCCTGCCATGACGGGATGATAGTACGCTGCTCACGACTTTGTCAAAGGTCGCCGTATTCCGGATAACCGGCGTACCGCCCGACTTATGATGGGAAGGACAACCCGCATTGCATTGTCACTTCTTTCGCCCTACAATGGCAAAACAAGCGACGCAGAGGAAAAGACAGACCATGAGTTTTTTTGCGCTACAGGTTATGTCGGGCAGGGAAGATACCTATATCGAGCTTTTTTCAAAGGCGAGACCCGATCAGGCACTTTATAATATCAAAAAAAAGATACGTACCCGGAGAAAAGGCAAGCAAATTACCCATATGACCTGCCTTTTCCCAGGCTATGTTTTCTTCCAGTCCGAAGGTGATAAACCTTCCCCGGAGACAATCCGCGCTCTCAAGCGAACGCGGCATTTCATGAGGATCCTGCCCGCCACCGACAGCATAAAGCCCCTATGCGACCGTGATACCGATATAATTCGGCATCTCGTCTCCTTCGGACGGGAAATAGGCAGTTCACTCGTCATGTATGATGAAAACAACCGCATCAAGGTGATACAGGGGCCGCTCATGGGCCTTGAAGGAAAGATCGTCAAGGTGGACAGGCGGAAACGAAGGGCTAAGATCCAGTTGGAGATGAACGATTCACCGATAACCTTCGATCTTGGCTTCGATCTTCTCGAGGCTGTCAAGGATGCGCCCCATTGAACCCGAAGGAGCCAACGGATTCCTTGCCCATTCTCAGCGCCATGGGTTTCCCTGGAATGGTGCACGCATCGACCATCCGGTCGACGGTAGCGCGCGCGAAAAACTTCTCCATGCTCCGGGAACAACTGCCGCCAGGGTATATCCGTATCGCCGCTCCTGAACTCGCCGGGGAGAATGTCGATCCTGCCTTCGCTGAGGGATTCCCCCTCTTCGCTGGACCCTCCATATCCTATAAGGGCCAGACGCTTGGGCTGATACTTGGACCGGATCCCGGTCTCTGCGATGAATTGGCCGAAGCCGCGAAAGTGGAATACGACGAAGAAGAGCCCGAACTGGAGTGGGAGAGTTTTTCGTCTTCGCAGATTGCCTACCGCTACGCTGTGGACTACGGGGATGTAGATTATGTCTTCTCGAAAAGCTCGAGGAAAGAACGATCGGTTTACAGGAACGGAATTTTCGACCACTATTACAGCGAACCCATGGGTGCTCTCGTCAACTGGGAATACGACAAGATGGCGATCTACTGCGCCTCCCAGTGGCCTGACCATGTTCGAAAAGCCGTGGCTGCCGCGGCAATGGTGTCGATAGGCGATATCGTAGTTCGGCCTACCCACTTGGGCAGGTCCTTCGATGGACGGCTCTGGTTCCCTTCGTATGTGGCTTGCCAAGCAGCCATAGCGGCGAAGATTTGCAGAAAACCTGTCAAGATTCTCTATACGCGGGAAGAGGATTTTCTCTATACCCTCAAACAGGCACGAAGTGCCGTGACCATCAAATCAGCATCCGATGACGAGGGCCGGCTTCAAGCCCTCGACATCAAGATCATCATCAATATAGGCGTCTTCAATCCCAATGCCCAGGAGATAATCCACCAAGCCGCCGCCGCTGTCACCGGCATCTATGCCTGTCCGGCCATCCGCATTGAGGCGTATGCCATACGCAGCAACATACTTCCCCTCGGCGCCATGGGTTCCATTGGGGCCACCCATGCATTATATTCGATAGAAGCGCACCTCAATCACTTGGCCAAGCTCGCTGGGAAAACCCCAGCGGAGATCAAGGCACTCAATATTCTCATGAAGGGCAGATCCAATTTCGGCGCCCACCCTCTCGATAGCGAAATTCCATTCGCCAAGATTCACAGAAAGCTGGAGATGACTTCCGATTACCGACGTAAGTATGCCAGTTATGAACTGGTAAAGAAGCGTGATTCGGGGTCCAGGGGAGGAATTGTAAGAGGAATCGCCCTCACGGTCGGATATCAGACTGGACGATCCTTTTCCGACAAGCCCTCGATGAACGCCTATAGCGTCGAGACGGTGCTCGACCGCAATCTCGATCTCGTCATCACGACGCAATCAGCCATAGCCTCGGAGAATCTCAGGGCTATGTGGAGGACAACAGCAGCGTCTGCCCTCACCATACCCGAATCCGCCGTGCGATTCGCCCCGCCGAACAGCGATACTACCCTCCCCTGTGGCCCTCTCACCCTCTCGCGCGGCGCATCGACCGTGAATAAACTCATTGAACGAACATGCAGGGCGATCCAGAAAAAACGTTTCAGGGAAAGTCTTCCCATCGCCGCAAAGGCTCAAACCAGGGTTCTGAAAGAATCAGTCCTGTCCAGCGGCGACAGTCTGGGCGGACTGCTTTTCGATGCCGCTTCCTGGTGCGGAACGGCTGTGGAGCTTGAGATCGACAGGCTGAGCGGCGAACCTCGTCCCATTGCGGTCTGGATGGTAGTCGATGCAGGCAGGATAGTGAAAAAGGAGTTGGCATTATCCTCCCTGCGCTCCTCGATTATCAGCGCCCTCAATCTCTGTATAGGCAGGGATTTCGATCCCGACGGAACGAAAGAGCAGTATCTCTCCTATGGTCGGCTGAAATTCAACGATCTCCCTTTCATCGGAATAGAATTCATCGACTCCGAGAGAACGACGGTGTCGAAGGGGCTTGGAGAATTGCCTTTTCTCACCATACCGGCAGCCTTCCACAGCGCTCTCACTCAGGCGCTCGGGGTCGAACCGCGCAAGCTTCCCCTGGCGGGCAATGAAATCCTTAAACTTCTGGAGTCCCCCCTATGATCATCGATATCACGGTAAACAACGTCCTGAAGCAAGTTCAGGCAAGGAGCGGAGACCGTCTCGTCGACATACTGCGCGACGAACTGGGGCTCTCGAGCCTTCAACCCGATTGTCGATGCGGCAAATGCGGCCGCTGCTTCATATTCATGGATAGCCGCCTTGTTCACTCATGCCTTGTCCCTGCCTTCAAGGCCAAAGGCTCGACGATCGGCACCTACGAGTCGATTGCCGAATCGGCCGACGCGAGGGAAATCCTGCTCGCCTTCGAGAAAGCCCAATGTGTTCCATGCGCTTTCTGCAAAACGAGCAAAGTGATGGCTGTCGCCGACCTGCTCGCGCGCAATCCGCTTCCCGGGAAGGAAGAAATCCTTGATCAGCTCGATATGGTGTCATGCTCCTGCAGCGATCCTGCAACCCTCGTCGATGCGGTGGGCATAGCCGCGGAGATGCGCAATAAAAGGAAATTCAACCGTGCGGATAAGTGAAGTCTATTATCCCTCGACTGTCACGGAGATTCTCGATCTGCTGCGCGTCAATCCGGAAATACAAATCCTGGCGGGAGGCACGGAAATAGTGGGGGCCCAGGCGTCGCGCGTTCTCGAATTTCCTTCCCAAGTGGTCTCCATCGCCAAGGTGCAGGAACTGAGGAAGACGGCGCGAACGGAACAATTTCTGGAACTCGGATGCTGTACCACTCTCACGGGACTTTCCACGCTTGCCCCAGGGATGCTGCCTCAACCTCTTCCCGCCGTCGTTGAATCCATAGGCAATCGAGCGGTGCGAAACCTGGCTACTGTCGGTGGAAACCTCTGCAGCCGATCACGATTCATGGATTTGTGGCCTTTCCTGGCTTGCATGGACACCCAGGTAGAATTGCGCTCGCCCATGGGCACACGTTGGGCAAGCGTTTCCCATTTATGCGGTGAAGACGGCAGTCCGCAGTTCCCCAAGGCGACCATTCTCAGCAGGCTGAGGATTCCATTGTACTCGTATAACTTCATATTTTTCAGAAAACTGAATCGCTCCCTCTTTCCCGACGCCGATACCGCCACATTTGTATGCATGGCCAATATCCAAAGCGACAAAATCGAGGATTTTCGCCTGGCTTTCGCAGGCATCAGGGCTTTTCGGATGAAGGACAGGGAAATGGCTGTCGCCGGCAAGAAAACAACCTCGGCTCCGAAGGAAGTGCGGGCTGTCATGGAAGACTATATGGAAGGCTTCTCTTCCCAGGGCTGGTTCGACTCTCGCCTTTTCCACTCGCTTCTCGAGGAAGCGTTTTGGCGGCTGTTCAAATGAGCGCTGTCAAGCCAGGGAAACTTTATCTCCTCCCAAGTCCCTTGCAACCTTACTCGGCTGAGGCTTGGGATCCCTCCGCCCTCGCCCACTCGCTTCCTGCAGGAGCCCTGACACTGCTCGCGACACTGCGTTGCTTCGTCGTAGAATCCGAAAGGACGGCGCTCCGCCTTCTTTCGCGCCTGAAAGACAGGGAAGGCATTAAAAAAATCTCCATGAGAATACTCGACGAACACAGCTCGGAGTCCGAAATTCCCGGACTGCTCGCCGACATTCTTGCCGGCGAAGATTGCGGCTTCTTTAGCGAAGCGGGCATGCCATGCATCGCCGATCCGGGTGCCGCCCTGGTCGCTCAGGCGCATTCCAGGGGAATCGTCGTGGTGCCTGTCGCCGGTCCTTCCTCTATTCTCCTGGCGCTGACGGCATCAGGTCTTGACGCCCAGCGCTTTGCCTTCCTGGGTTACCTCCCGCAGGAAAAAGCAGCCAGGCGAGCGGCGATTCTCAGACTGCGCAAGGAGCATGAGAAGGACGGCATGACCCGCATATTCATCGAGACTCCGTACAGGAACGATGCCCTCCTCGACGACCTGACAAGTCTCCTTCCCGACGATCTGTGGCTCTGTGTCGCTTCGGGTTTGTCCGGCAGTGAAGAGCGGATAACCAGCAGGCCAGCCATACTGTGGCGCAGCGGGACGCTTCCGTCTTTGGGCAAGACTCCCGCCGTGTTCCTTTTCGGGAAGAAGGCCGGGCTAAAACCCCGCAATACGCGCTGAAGGCTCCCGGCATGGATTTTTCCGTCACACAACCCAATCGATGTCAGGCAAGCTGGGCAAGGCGCTCCCGTATGAACTCGCTTTTCTCCCTCAAACCTATGGCCTTCGTCTGCAGGATGATCGCGTTGGGTTTGTAGGGATCGAGCTTCACACGCCCATTGGATTCGCGCATAAGGCGAAGCAGCCGATCGACAGAAATCTTCGAAACCTTGGAAAATTCAATGGAAACTTTCCCGCTGCGCTCCCGCAGCGTGGAAACGGAAAGCTTCCTGCACAGAATCCTGATCTCGGCGAGCGAGAGCAGCGACTGGACTTCTTCGGGCATCGGCCCAAAGCGGCTTTCAAGTTCTTCCTGCAAGCCATCCAGCTCGTCCTGCCTGTATATAGAAGCGATCTTCTTGTAGATTTCCATCTTGATCATGGGCATAGAGATATAGGTATCAGGTACGAAGCCGGAATACTCGAGTTCGAGATAGGGTTCTTCCTCCTCCCTCGGCGCGCCAGACAAGGCATTGACAGCGTCATCCAGCAATTTCAGATACATGTCAAAGCCAACGGCGAAGATGTCGCCCGACTGTTCGCGACCAAGAAGGTTGCCTGCGCCACGCACTTCAAGATCCTTCATCGCGATCTTGAACCCCGAGCCCAGCTCGGTGAAATCCGAAATGATCTGCAGACGTTTCATCGCTATTTCGGTCAATGCCCGCTTGTCGGGATAGAGGAGAAAAGCGTATGCCTGCCTGTCGGACCGGCCTACCCTTCCCCTCAGCTGGTAGAGCTGGGAGACACCGAAGAAATCGGCCCTGTCGATGATGATCGTGTTGACGTTGGGTATATCGATGCCGTTCTCGATTATTGTCGTGGAGACAAGGATATGGAAGGCTCCATGAATGAAACGATGCATGATGTCTTCGAGTTCGCCCGAGTCCATCTGCCCGTGAGCCGACTCCGTCAAAGCCTCAGGCACGACTGAACGTATGAACTGCTCCACTTCGGGCAGACTTTCTATCCTGTTGTGAAGATAGAACACCTGTCCGCCCCTCTCAATCTCGCTTCTGATCGCCTTCGCAACCACATCGGGATTGAACTCCTCCACATAGGTCTGGATGGGCTGGCGCGCCGCGGGCGGCGTCTGGAGAATGGACATATCCCGAATCTTGAGCATCGACATGTGGAGGGTCCTGGGTATTGGGGTTGCTGTCAGCGTGAGACAGTCGATGCCAACCTTCATCTCCTTGAGCCTTTCTTTGTCCTTTACGCCGAAGCGCTGCTCTTCGTCGATGACGAGAAGTCCCAGATCCTTGAAGGATACGTCCTTCTGGAGGATTTTGTGCGTGCCGACGACCATGTCGACGCTGCCTTCCTTAAGTCCTTGTATGGTTTTTTTCTGCTGCTTCCTGTCGATAAGGCGCGAAAGGATGCCTATCTTCATCGGATAGCCTTCGAGCCTCTCGCGGAAGTTGTCGTAGTGCTGTTCGGCGAGGATAGTCGTCGGCGCAAGGAAGGCTACCTGCTTGCCCGACATCATAGCCTTGAAACAGGCGCGCAGGGCTACCTCAGTCTTGCCGTAGCCGACATCGCCACATACGAGCCTGTCCATGGGCTTGTCCAGTTCCATATCCCTCTTGATCTCTTCAATGCACTTCAACTGGTCGAGGGTTTCCTCGTAGGGGAAGGATGCCTCGAACTCAGTCTGCCATTCGCCGTCTTTTGGAAAGGCGTAGCCCCTGGCCGCCTTGCGCCGCGCATAGATGCGTATAAGACGTTCGGCGAGTTCCTCCACCGATTTCCGTACGCGGTTCTTCCTGTTTTCCCAGGATTTTGAGCCGAGCTTGTCGAGACGGGGACTTTCACCCTCATTGCCGATGTAGCGCTGTACGAGATTGGCCTGCTCGATCGGTACGAAGACAGTCTCTGCATCGGAATACTCGATTTTTATATAATCGCGTTCATTTCCCAGCACACGCATTCTCTCGATGCTTGCGAAACGGCCGATGCCATAGTTGACATGGACGACATAGTCGCCGGGAGCAAGCTCGACAAAACTGTCTATGATGGAGCTTTTCGTCGTGGAAAGGCTTTTGGGAAGGCGTTTCCGCCTGCCGAATATCTCATTCTCCTGTACCACCCTAAGCTGGAGCGCGGGTATCGAGAATCCAGCCGAGAGCCCTCCCGTCATGATCACCGCAGCTGATTCCTGAAGAAGACTCGTTATCCTGTCCGCCTGGATATCGGATGATGCGACAATATAGGTCTGCGACTTGATCTTTTCAAAGTTGGCGAGATCTTCGCGGAAATACTTTATATTGCCGAAGAATGAACGGGCTGGCTCTCCTCCCATAGTCAGGCGATTTATCTGGTTCAGGTCCTTCAACGCGAAGCTTCGCACGATCCTTGGGAAAGAACCGATAGCTCCATCAAAGGAATTGACGCAGCGCTCCGGAGGCGGAACGGGAGACTCCTTGAGGGCTGTCCTGTACATTCCAGCGTATTCCTTGCGTGTCGACTCCTCCTGAGCCTGGAGCCGCTCGCTGTTGACGGCAAAGAGGACCATGGAATCGGTGAAATACTCCGATACCGCATTCGAAGCCCCGAAAGCCGTGCCGTACCAGGCTTCTTCGCCTTTCCACTCCCCCTCTTCTGTCAGCGCTTCAGCGACGGCTGCCATTCTCCCTTTACATCCGGGAAAACTCTCACCTTGTTCAGCAGCAAACCTGGCGCGGGCTTCGTCCCATACGATTTCCTTCAAAGGCCTGAGTATGCAGGAATCGACGCGTTCGTGGCCGGATTGAGAAACCGGTTCGAATCGCGTGATCTTCTCAATGCTGTCATAGCTGAACTGAATGCGGAGGGCCTGCGGATCCCCCGGCATAAAGACGTCCAGGACGTCCCCTCGCTGGGCGAATTCGCCTGGCAAGGCTATTCTCGGTACCCGCAAGTATCCGTATACTCCCAGCTTGTCTGCTACGGCTTCAGGCTGGAAGGCCTGTCCTTGGCGCAGCTGGATGAGGAATTTGGAAAAGTAATCTTTGGGGGGGACGGGCGTTATGAAGGCGCGGTGACTGGCGATGAAGATGCCAGATTTATGACCGGCCAGATCGGCGAGAATTGACACCCTTTCACCGAAAACATGGGAACGTACGGCGGCGGGCCTGTAAGCGGCTGTATTCCACCAGGGCAGCACTCTGGACTGCAGTCCGAAGAAAGCGAGGTCGGCTGAAAAATCATCGACCTCACGGTCTGTCGGCAGAACGATAAAGAATGACTTGGCAATCCGCTTTCGAAGACCCGCGACAAGGAGCGCAAGGTAGGGGTTTTCGGTCTCTGCGATCTCAACGGGATACTCGCCCGTCGCGAGCCTTCGCTCCAGGGTCCTGAAGGACTCCAGACGGGCAATTTTATCTATCAGTACTTGCGGTTCTTTTCTGTCCATCGTATTCTTTTCCTCGCATCGAAGGCCAAGCCGGGCAAGCCGGACGAGGAGATCAGTATAGTCTCCGGGCTTTTTTTAATCCATTAGCGAGGTCATAATCTGAGCATGCTGGCGATTATCTTGACTGAGGACGACTCATTTTCCCGTGCCGTCACTCACCGGTCACGGCTCCAGAAATATTCGGTAGCGCGCTACAGGGATCCAGTCAAGCTCGCCGACAGCCTTCCTGAGCTCCACCCCGACGTCCTCATCATCCGTTTCGAGGATTACCCTCTGCATTGGGAACTTCTCGCTGCCGAGGTTCTCTGTTTGGAAGACCTTCGCCAGATGAAGATTATTGTCTTTGCCCCCTCCGACATCGATGCGGAGCATTATTATCCCAACCTGATCTGCATGCCGGAAAAGGCCGGACAAGCCGATTCAGGACGCCTTTCTCAGGAATCCTCGAGAATGCTTTCCGAAATGCTTGTATGGCCTTTTGCCGCCGTGAGCAAACAACAGGCGACAATCGGCTCGGATGAAGCGCCAAGCCGCCTGATAGCCGCCGCCGAGAAGCAGACACGCTCTCAAAAAAAGCAATTATTTTAGCTAATATCAAAACTTTTTTATATTGAAAAATTTATAGAATAGGAGTACAATACCACCTTATGAATAATGATCTAATGCCGGCATGCAAAGATGAACTGCTAGAGCCATATGCCACAAAATTCAAAGCTGTGGGCCATCCCGTCCGATTGAAGATCCTCTGTATCATTGCGCGCCAAGATGTTCCCTGCGTAGGCGATCTTTGGAGATGCCTCAATCAGCCCCAACCCGTAGTATCCCAGCATTTGGCCATCCTCAAGAGTACAGGGATTGTTTCCTCGGAAGTTCAGAAAACGAAACGCGTCTACTCGATAATAGACCCCTTCATCAAGGATCTCATCACCTCGATAGTCTGCTCAATCGAGGCAGAGACGGTGCAAGAAGCAGAAGAAGAAAAACAGACACCGCTCTCGCCTGTCTAACCTTTTCCCTATCGGATCAATCTCATCAACTCATCGGCAAAAGCCTTATCGGCGTCGGCAAGGGCGATTCTTTTCGGATCTTCGCCTTTCCTGAAGATCAGAACGTAATCGCCGGCGCCTGAGATGCCGATGTCGGCGTGGCGAGCCTCTCCTGGACCATTGACCACACAACCCATTATGGCGACCTGGAGAGGTGCTTTTATCGAATAGAGCTTGTCAGCCCATCGGGTCAGGAACGCGTGGGTGTCAAATGAAGCCCTGCCGCAGCGAGGGCAGGATACGATACGGATGCCTTCCTTGCGCAAACCGGCACAGCTGATTATCTCCCGTGCCGCCAGCACTTCAGATTCCATGGAGTCGGAGAGGGAAACCCGAATCGTGGCTCCTATGCCGTCTTTCAGCAGGGGAACAAGGGCCGCCGTATTCCTGGCGACGCCGCTGATGAGGGGTCCGGCTTCCGTAACTCCCAGATGAAGGGGGTAATCGAATTTTTCGGCGAAGAGTCTGTTGGCGAGCTCTACGTCTGCGGGCTCGTTCAGCTTCATGGAAACGAGAAGATTGTGGAAGTCCAGCTCCCCGAATGCTTCGATTTCACGCGCCGCAGCTTGTACGCAAGCTGCGGCGCTATCGCCTTCATCGCGAAGATCCGCAGGAAGCGATCCTGCGTTGACGCCAATCCTCAGCGCCAAGCCTTTGTCTTTGGCTTTGGCCACCACTTCGGCCGTCTTCCATCTCGCGCCTATGTTGCCAGGATTTATCCTGATCTTGGCTACCGGAAAATCCATGCATCGCATGGCGAGGCGCCAATCAAAGTGTATATCGGCGACGACGGGAATGGGACTGACCGAAGCCACGACGCCGAGGGAATCGGCCGAAACCTCGTCTGGCACAGCGAAGCGGATCAAATCACAGCCCAGATCCTTGAGCCGTTGGATTTCCGCCACGATTGCCTTGATTTCCGGATCGCCATCCCCGGAGAAGGAAGGCAGAGGGCGCTTCCACATCGTTTGGATGGACACAGGCCAGTCGGCTCCCATCATGAGGGAGCCGACTTTCACGACCCTGGTCAGGCGTTTCATAACAGGAGTCACCGGCTGTCCGTCAGATGGCTCCGAACATGAAGGCAAGGACGAAAAGGGCTATGGTCTCGCAGAGGCCTACCACGATCAGGTAATTGGAAAAACCCTTGCCTGTTTCGCTGAAGGCGTCACAGCCGGCCGCCGCCGCTTTGCCCTGGGCCACCGCCGACATGCCGATCGCGAGACCTCCCGCGATGCCCGCCGCGAGTATGAATATCGGATCGACGGAGGAGGCGATCATGCGGCTCATGAGGATAAAGCCGTAGATCGTCTGGGTGAGCGGCGCTCCCGCAAAGGCCACGAGGAGGAAGGAAGCTGGCTTATTGGTCATGTACGAATGCTTCCAGGAACCGATGGCGGCCTGGCCGGCGATTCCCGCCCCGATTGCCGATCCCGTAGCCGAGAAGCCCAGGGCGCAGGCGGCGCCGATCATAGCGATGTTCATAGTGTCACTCCTGTGTTTCATTATCCTCGGCTTTTTCAACGAGCGGCTCGTAAGCGTAGCCCGTCCATTCCATGCCGAGGTGACTGGAAAATTCAAGCATATTGAGTCGTATGCCATGCACGACAACCGAAAGCACTGTCATGAGAAAATTGAGGGTATGCCCGGCGAGAAGCAGTCCGAAAGCCGCGACAAGGCCAACGATGAAAGCCATGATCCTCCCCGCCGAGTTGCCGACCATCTTCCCTACCATGCCGTTTATCGTCTGTGATATGGCGAGTCCTGCGAGGGACACCGCCCAGAGCCTGATATAGGACACTATGTCGGCGAAGACGCTCACCGTGCTCAAGAAGGTCGGGATGATGCCCTTCAATCCTTCAATGACGCTCTTCAGGAGATTCCCGTTCCAATTCCCAAAAAACAGGACGAGAAAAAATCCTGCGCCAATGAGGGCGAGAGCCGGTGTGGTCAAGGGAAAGCGGGTGGCATCGACCACGAGGTTGAGCACGGCGTTGAACATGCCGATGACAAGGGCGAGGGAGCCCACCTGGGCGAGGAATTTCAGGTTAGGAAAATCCCGCCTTATGTTCTTGAGGTGGGCGATGCTGAGCTGGATCACTCCTATAATAAAGCAGAAAATCTTGATATTCGTGCCTGATTCGGGGTTGTCCACCGCGAAGGCTGGTATTGTCGCGGCCCGCAGAAAACCGGGGAGGGAATCAAAGGCAAGGGCGAACCAGCTTCCCGTGAGGAGACCCCAAAGTATTGTCGCCGACGACAGGACATAGACGAGCTTCAGGAAATCAGGCAAGGGCTTCCTCTGTCTGAGGAACTTTACGGTAGCCAGAAGGGCACCTACCAACATAATCAGCCCATAGCCTCCATCGCCAAATATCATCGCGAAGTAGAGGGAGAAGAAGATGAAAAACCAGAAGGAAATGTCGTATTCTCGGTAGCCCGGGACAGTGCCAAGGAAGTCGAAAACAGGCTGTATTATCCTTATGGCGGGATGATTTTCCACCTTGGTCGGGGGCATATCGCCCTCGGCTGGGTCATCGATAATGAGCCCCCAGCCACGTGAGGCGGCCTCTTTTTTCAGGGTATCCACTTCCTTGGCAGGGACATAACCTGTGAGATAGCGAATTGAGTCCTGCTGGGGCATGCCTGACCGGAGCCTTTCAATGACAAGTGAGGATTCTATCTTCGCGATTTCACCATCAAGGAGGTTCGCGTCCAGAGCGAGCAGCGACAGTTCAGCCCTTTTCTTTTCCACGGCCTTTTCGCTGTCAAGCATCTCGCGCTCCAGGAGCGAAAGCCCCTTCGCGGGCAGCCTGAATTCCTCGAATCCCTCCGGTATCCGGGAGGGGCCCAGGAGGGCTATCCTCGCTTTTCCTTTCGGCGCGGGTAGCCTCAGGTACTCCAAAGTCCCATCCAGTCCCGCCATGTCTCGGGGCTGACCTTCTAGCAGGATAAGCCGCAGCCCCGATTGGATGACTGCCTCGAAAAGCTCGGGGGAGAAATCGCCCCAGTCACGGATCCTGTCCGTCTCCCGCCTGAGTTCCAGGATTCTCTCCTGGAGGACGCCGATTTCCGAGTACACAGCCAGTGTCGACGCGATGAGCCTGGGAGCGTCCATGCTTTCAGCGGGTTTTTTCCTTTTCTTCCTGTTCGCATTGGACGAAAGGATGGACTTGGCGTTCTGGGCGTTCTTAAGGCCTTCCTCGAGGCTGGCGCAGGTTTCGCCCGAACCCGTGAACCTCTCGAGGTGGACTATCCCCAGCCGCCGCAGATGGAGAGGGGCTTTATGCACATCCTTGTCCATGAGGGCAAGGAAGAATTTCTTCATGGCTGCGATCATTCTTCCAGCTCCTCTACTTTCTTCTTGGAAATCTTTCCCCTCACTACCTGGGCTGTCTGCTGGTCGCCAAGGTAAATCCTTATCATCTTTATGGAATTCTGCGTTTCCGGAATCTTCACTTTCTCGAAAAGATTGACGCGTTGGTTGGTGATCCTCAGCTCGGCGGAGAGCAGGATTTTCTGTTTCTCGACAACCTGATGCTCGGCATCGGCCGCGAGGACCTGTTTCATCATTTCGAGTGCCCTGTCGACCCATAGCGGGGTCGCGAAATAATCATACTCTCCAAGTTCGAATACCGCCTCATCGAATATCGGAATGATGACACCGGCGATGTTGCCCGCCGAGGTCCGGATCGATTTCAATACGAGAAGGGGTATGCCCGATAAATCCCGCGCTGAAGCCTCCTCGGAAAACACGGCCATCCAGGTGGAGAACTGCCGTTCGAGAATTTCCTTTGCGGCGACCAGCTGGGCGAGGCGCGCTTCCACGCCTCGAATCTCCATCTGAAGCTGCTGCTTCTTGAGCTGAAGCGTGGGCAGATAGCGCTGGTACATCTTGAGTGCGTCTTTCTGCTTCTTCAGTTCGTTCTTGGTCAGCTTTATTTTGGCCATCGCCACTTTCTCCGGATTGCCCTAAGCTCGTTGGGCCGTTTGCGCTGCCGTCGCCTGGCGCGAAGTCGGCCAGAACTTCTGGATGAGGTCCGATCGCAGGCCCGTCTCCCTCGGCTCAAAACAGGAGGCGAGGATTTCCCATCCCTCGTCGAGGGCTTTCTCGAGGGGGATATTGACCGAAAGGTCCATCATCTTCGCCTCAAAAAGCGCGCCATACCTGAGAAGTTTCTTGTCCCAGGCTGTCATCTGGAAGCCCATAGATTTCTTCTCGAGTGTGTCGCGGTAGGCGGCGAACAGTTTTATCATGCCGTCCATTATGGCGCGATGGTCCTCGCGCGTCTTGCCGTTGACCATCTGTTTCAGACGCGAGAGCGATCCGAAGGGCTCGATCCTCCCGCCGTGGAGGTAGAACTGGCCTTCGGTTATGTATCCTGTGTTGTCGGGAATCGGGTGGGTGACGTCATCGCCGGGCATCGTCGTCACGGCGAGTGTCGTGATCGATCCCGCGTCGGCGAAATCGACCGCCTTCTCGTAGCGCGCGGCGAGCTGGGAATAGAGGTCGCCCGGGTAGCCACGATTGGAGGGCACCTGTTCCTGGGTGATGGCTATCTCCTTGAGCGCGTCGGCGAAATTCGTCATGTCGGTGAGGAGGACGAGGACATTTTTGCCATTGAGGGCGAATTTCTCGGCGACGGCAAGGGCTATGTCGGGCACCTGGAGGCACTCGACGATGGGGTCGGCCGCCGTATGGACGAACATTATCGTCTTGGCGAGAGAACCGCCCTCCTCCAGGGTATCCCTGAAGAAGAGATAGTCGTCGAACTTGAGACCCATGCCGCCCAGGACGATGAGATCGACCTCGGCCTGCATCGCGATCCGCGCGAGGAGCTGGTTGTAGGGCTCGCCCGATACGGAGAAAATGGGCAGTTTCTGGCTTTTGACAAGGGTGTTGAAGAGGTCGATCATCGGTATGCCAGTGCGGATCATCTCCCTGGGGATAATGCGCTTGAAGGGATTGACCGAAGGGCCGCCGATCGTGATGAGGTTGTCCGAGAGCACGGGGCCGCCGTCGCGCGGCTCGCCAGCTCCGTTGAATATACGTCCCATCAGATTGTCGGAAAAGCTCACCTGCATAGGGTGGCCGAGGAACCTGACTTCATCGCCCGTGGATATACCCCTGCCGCCGGCGAACACCTGAAGAAAGACAAGATCCTTGTTGAGACGAATAGTCTCCGCGAGTGAAATTCCGTAGCGGCTCGTCACTTCGGCCAGTTCGCCGTAGGCTATGTTCTCGGCGCGGACGGAGATAACGTTGCCCGTAATAGATTCTATATGCGAGTAGACCTTGCTCATCGTTTACTCCATCCTCGCGAGGACGCTTCTGGCCTCGGCATCATATTCGGGCTTGCGCTCGGCAAGGGCCCCCTCGATCCTGGTGAGAGACTGGATGAAGATTTCCGATTCTTCCCCTGCCCCGTTCATGTCGAGAAAGGCTTGCCTCAGCTCGTAGAACCATACCCTGGCGTCGTCCTTGTCCTTCATCCGAAGGGAGGCTCCCAGTATTTCAAGAACCTGGCGGAACATCTTTTTCTGGCGCTCAGGAGAAACCGAGGCATCTACAGGATCGAAGGAGTTCTGCTGGAGATAGACGGCATCGAGGAACTCACCCTTGAGATAGTCAATATAGTCGACAAGGCTCGTCCCTTCCTCGCCGACGACCTTCATCATCGCCCCCACCTCGGCGCTTCGTTCAAGGTAGGAATGAGCGTACCGCACAGCCTCCTGGGCCATGATGCCCGGATACTTGGACCATGAGTCGAGGGGGTGGATGGCGGGATACTTGCGGGCGTCGGAACGCTCGCGCGAAAGACCGTGGAAGGCTCCCACGACCTTGAGGGTCGCCTGGGTGACAGGCTCCTCGAAGTTTCCGCCCGCTGGCGACACTGTGCCGCCGATGGTGACGGAACCGAAACTGCCGTCGGAAAGCCGGACGATGCCCGCCCTCTCGTAGAAAGCGGCGATCACCGATTCGAGGTAGGCGGGGAAGGCTTCCTCGCCGGGGATCTCTTCAAGGCGGCCCGACATCTCGCGCATAGCTTGTGCCCAGCGGCTCGTCGAATCGGCAAGTAGAAGTATATTGAGCCCCATCTGCCGGTAATATTCGGCGAGGGTGACCGCCGTGTAGACGGAGGCTTCACGCGAGGCGACCGGCATGCTCGATGTATTGCAGATTATGATGGTGCGCTCCATTAGCGACCGTCCTGTTCGCGGATCGGTGATCTCAGGGAACTCCTTGAGAGTCTCCACAACTTCGCCCGCCCTTTCGCCGCACGCGGCCAAAATGACGATATCGACATCGGCGTTGCGGCTTGTCACCTGCTGGAGCACCGTCTTGCCGGCTCCGAAGGGGCCGGGGATGCAATAGGTTCCACCCTTCGCGACAGGGAAAAAGGTATCGATGATTCTCGTTCTCGTTACCATGGGTTGCTCGGGCTTGAGCCTTTCCACATAGCAGTTGACGGCGCGCTTCACAGGCCAGGTGAAGGTCATGGTGATGTCTTTCCGCTCGCCGCGTCCGTTTTCGACGACGGCTATCCGCTCGTCGATCGTGTACTCCCCCTTCCCCGCTATGCTCAGGACCTTCCACTCGCCCAGAAGGCCGAAGGGAAGCATGATCCGGTGCGTGAAATACCTCTCGGGCACCGAGCCCAGGACATCACCCCTGCCAAGCCTGTCCCCTGCCTTGGCCAAAGGCGTGAAGCTCCATTTCTGCGTCCTGGAGAGAGCCTTGAGATAGACGCCCGATTCAAGGAAATAGCCCGTCTTTTCGGCTATCTCCGGCAGGGGATTCTGCAGGCCGTCGTAGATCTGACCGAGAAGTCCAGGCCCCAATTCGACGGAGAGCATCTCGTCCGAAAACTCGACGCCGTCTCCGATCCGAATGCCTTTTGTCATCTCGTATACCTGAACCTGGGCTTCGCTTCCCTTTATCCGGATAACCTCGCTCTTCAGGCGTTTGCCGTTCGATAGGATATACGCCACTTCATTCATGGCGACTTCGCCATCAAAACGCACGGAAACCATATTTCCGTTTACCGCCACCACACGCCCACTCTTTTGGCTCATGCCTTTACTCCCAGGTCTTGCGTTTCGGCATTTCGGGATGCCCTGTCGAGAATGTCGCTGTACAGATGCTGATATCCGGCGCTCCCGGATTTGGCATTAAGCCTCTCCAGTCGCTCATTGATCGCCAACTTGAGTCGATAGGCGATTAAAAAATCCACATCGAATGAGGAGAGTGAGGACATCCGTTCGATGGCATTCCATCGCTCCCGTTCAAGGAAAAGCTCGGCCTGATAAGGATCTTCCACAGCATAGCAGGCTGCGGCTGTTCTGCCCGCCTCATCCCTGTGCTCTGAAATCCTCAGATATTCTTCTTCATTACGTTCGGCTTTCCTCGCCCGTAGTCGGGAGAGTTCATTGCGCAGGGTTCTTTCCCAAGCGATGAAATTCCTGAGAAATTTCGATCGTTGGGCTGAAAAGGGTTCTTTCGCCATAAAACTCTCTACAGCCCGGGAGAGTTCATCGTAATCTCTCCCCGACATGAGGCGCTTGCACCAGGACAGGAATTCCTTGTCGGAAAACGGCGAGGGAGCACCAAAGAGCAGACCGGGCAAGGTCGCGGAAAAATACCAATAGCGACTCACGAAAGCTCGCCCTCCTTGAGGGAAGCTTTCACGCACTCCGCCAGCCTTTCGTTGACGCGTGAAGCGAGTATGTCGGCGATTGAAGCGGCAGAAAAATCATACTGGGCGGCTGAACCTTCCATGGCTATTCTGAAGCCCGCGTCTATGCCTGTGAAAGGCTTGAATTCCACGCCTCTTCCCAATTCCTTCGAAAGCCTGTTCGCCAGCGCGCTATCCATCGATGCTAACACTTTGGGTGAAACCAGGATGGAAAGCCTGCCGTCGGAGCCCTTGGCCACCGAATCGAGTAGCTCCGGGAGAATCTTGGCTATGAAGGCAGAATCCAGGACTTCAGAAGTAGATGCCAGAATGGCTTCCCGCATGAAGCTCTGAACTTTTTCGCGCAGAGCGAGAATCGTGTCCCTGGACGCCTGGAGAAGAGCGAGCCTCGAGGCTTTTTCCATAGCCTCTATGCGGGATTCAGCGTTTCGTTCCAGCTCGGCTGACTTTTTTTCGGCTGCTGACCGCAGAGCGCTCGCCTTCTCCTCGGCCGCGGCGATGATTTTGGAAGCCTCGGCGCGAGCTGCGTCCACTCCATCGGATTTGATTCTATCAAGAAGTTCCTGAACCTGTAGTTCCATACGAGTGCTATCCTTGTCTCGCAACGATTTTTATGGAAAGTGAGGTTGCAACGACCCATAAAGACAGCCTCTTTTATAATCTTGAATGAGCGGTACGTCAATCCTTCTAGGTTTTTTTTAAACTGGAATCTTTTAAGGCGGTATTTGACGAATGTAAATAAATGCAAAAAAGAAATAAATCAGCAGCATTGAGGGTAGAGCGACCGATGGGAGTCGAACCCACGTCTCCAGCTTGGAAGGCTGGGGTAATAGCCGTTATACGACGGTCGCGATTGTGGTCTGTCGCCTGCGCAACAGGAATTTGGAGGTAACCGTCATACGGCCTATCGCGAACCGATGACATGAAAACCTCTCAGGATACATATAATTTATCAGCCTTCCCTGTCAAGCCCACATGGAATAGTCATCGTGTATGTGCGCCAGCGCACATACAATTACATCCGGCTATGCGCAATATTCAGATAACTGTACAAATTGAAGAGGTAATTGATGAACAAGCCCCTGAGAATCCTCATAGTCGATGATTCCGAAGATGATGCCAACCTGATTTTGCGGTCTCTCCGCCGAGCCGGCTATGAAGCCGCCTCGAAAGTAGTCGATACCGCTGAAACGATGATCACGGCACTGAAGCTCCAGAACTGGGATGTGATCACTTCCGACCATGCCATGCCGCATTTCAGCGCCCCTGCGGCTCTGAAGCTGGCCACGCAGGCTTGCCCCCTGGTGCCTTTCATAATTATCTCAGGCGAAATAGATCTCAATCTTGCGGTTTCACTCATGAGGGATGGCGCCAAGGACTATATTTCCAAACAGGAGCTGCCACGGTTGGCGCCGGTGATCGAGAGAGAGCTGCATGAGGTCAAGCTGCGCAAGGAAATACAGAATATAGAAACGGCATTGAAACGATCGGAAGCCCGCTACAGAAGGCTTTTTGAGACGGCTGAGGACGGTATCCTGATACTCGATGCCGTTACAGGTCAGATACTCGATGTGAATCCTTTTCTCATAAGGATATTGGGCTATTCAAAAGAAGACTTCCTCGGCAAGATGCTCTGGAATCTGGGGTTTTTCCACGACGAGGAGGGCTCAAAGAAGGCATTCACCGAACTGCAGGAAAAAGGATATATCAGGTACGAAAACCTGCCGCTTGAGACGAGCAGCGGGAAAAAAATCTCCGTCGAATTTGTCAGCAATACCTATCTCGTCAACGACATGAAGGTGGCGCAGTGCAATATACGCGATATTTCCGAGCATGTGCTGGACGAAAGCAAAATCAGCAAGCTCAACGCGGAGCTTGAGAAGCGCGTGCTGGAACGCACCAAGCAGCTTGAATCGCTCAACAAGGAACTTGAAACCTTCAGCTATTCCGTGTCGCATGACCTGCGCGTTCCGCTGCGGCTTATAATGGCCTATACCGATGCTCTCGAAGAAATGAACAAAGGCGACCGGGACGGTGAAAGTAGCGAACTGATCGAGAAAATTCGTGGAAGCGCCAAACGGATGAGCAGCCTGATCAGCGCCCTTCTGGATTTGTCCCATCTTTCGCGCCAGCCCCTGGAGCGGAGTATCGTGGACCTCAGCGCCATCGCTCGGCTCATCGCTTCCGAATTGAGCCATAGCCAGCCTGAGCGAAAGGTTGCATTTTCAATCGCCAATGGCATCGAGGTCCTGGGAGATCCCATGCTTCTGCGGAGCGTGCTTGAAAATCTTTTCGGCAATGCCTGGAAATACACATCGGGTCACACCGCCGCGAACATTGAATTCGGCAGGGTCACGCAAGCCGATGGAAGCGAAGCATACTTCGTGCGCGACGATGGCGCCGGCTTCGACATGGCTTACGCCGACAAGCTATTCGGAGCGTTTCAGCGTCTGCATAGCGAGAAAGAATTCCCAGGCATCGGTATAGGTCTGGCTACCGTGCAACGGATCATACATCGGCACAAGGGCCACGTTTGGGCGGAGAGCGTCGAAAACAAAAGCACTTCATTCTATTTTACCGTCGGGAAAGAGATTGGTTCATAGAGCTATGTGCGATGCCGCACGTACAAGCCTCGCAGCAAACGCTATTATGAAAACATAGGGTCGCTCATGACATGTGTCGGTGGCTCGAGAAAAGCGTTTTTTAAAGGAGAAATCATGAAAAAAAGCATGATTCTGCTGGCGATCGTTCTGCTGACTGCCGGCGTCGCATACAGCCAGGTACCGGTGAACATGGAAAAGGGGGATTTTGCCCTCGCTGCCGGCGTCAATTTCGGATGGGATTACGGGGTCGGCGGGAGCGTCGAATACATGTTCGCGCGCGTCGATATCGCCGATGAGCTGCCCATCACCTTCGGGTTGGCGGCCAGGGCAGGCGTGGGCTTTTTCCATGGCACCAATTACACCGTTGCCGGCCTTACCACCGCCCATATGAGTCTTGGATTCATCCCCGGCCTCCCCCTCTGGCTGACGAAGTTCGATTTATACTATGGGCTGGGATTGGGCTTCGGGGCAGGCACTGAATTTGGAGTAGGCCTAGCCAGCGGAGGCGGGATCGCTTACTATCTTGAGCCTAAAATCGCAATCTATACGTCGGGGATCTATGTCCGCTACTTTGACAGCACAGGCGGCGGCAGCGGATTTGGCAGCGTAGGATTGATCTTCAAGCTCTAGCGCTCAAATCGCGATGACATCGGGCAGAAGGCGGATAAACTCCTCCTTCACCACATGGTAGCATTCACAGACCCGGGCTTCCAGGCCGGGTCTGTCCAGGACTGTGAGGCAGCCCCTGCTGTAGCTGATGAGCCCGGCATCCTGCAGTTTTCTCGCCGCTTCGGTTACGCCTTCGCGACGGACGCCCAGCATATCGGCGATCAGGTCCTGTGTCATATTGAGAACGTTTCCGGACAGCCTGTCCATGCTCAGGAGAAGCCAGCGGCTGAGCTGTTGGTCGATCGAATGATGGCGGTTGCAGATAGCCGTCTGGGCCATCTGGGACAGCAGTGCCATGATATAACGCATGAAAAGATGCTGCATCGCCGGATCTCTATTGAATTCCTGTTTCAGGAGGTCGCCGCTCATGCGATACGCCGTGCCTTCGCTCTGGACCAAGGCTCGGCTTAGCATCGATGCTCCGCCCATGAAGAGGGCTATGCCTACGACGCCCTCCCTGCCGACAACGGCGATCTCAGCCGTGGCCCCGCTCTCCAATACATTCAAAAGCGAAACGATGGCCGTCGTGGGGAAATAGATAAAACGCGACGTGCCGCCCGACTCGCTGATAATCTCTCCAAGCTGCAATTTGACACGTTCCAGATTGGGGAGAATACGCTGATACCCTTCTTCGGGGAGAGCGGCAAGAAGATGGTTTTGTCGGGGATTCGGGGCATTGGGCGGGCTGGCTAGAATAGCCATCTGCACTCTCCTTCCGTCTCATACTGTGTTCTCGCCGATATTTTAACGCTCGCTCGGCGTCCTTCGCTTACGATGCTTCATGAGAAGTTTCTTGGCCCTGGCGTAATCCTTCTCATCAACCCCAAATGCCACTTCCGAATTCGCGCCTTTCAGCTTCGCTTTTGATTGGGTTTCATAGGGAATGCCAGCGTTTTCGAGGATGGCCGAAAAAGGTTGGGCTTTAGCCTGGCTGTCAAATGTCCACAAGATTATCAATCACGTCGCTCCCGATGGAATTTCATTCGCCATACGGTAATTATAGCCTGGAGCGAGCTGATCAATCTACAGGCCTCAGCCACGCGCCAAGGCCAGATGCCTGGAGTCCGGCGAAGTCAGGGAGTCCGGTGTACTCCAGCGGTCTATCGGCGTTGCCGAGAGTCCAGGAGAATGCCAGTTCCGCGATGCTCGCGAGATGCCTGCCCACCCTCTCCTCGAGGGGATGACCTTTTTCGTCGTACGGTACATAGAGCCTGCCCAGCTTCTGCGCCTTCACGTACCAGGGATCTATGCCAGTGAGGACGAGTGCTTCGTCGGTGCGGCCGCGGAGTCTTCCTTGCGATGCGTTGGGCGTTTCCATCAGCACAGGAAGCGTGTCGGTAAAATCTCCGAGCTCCCTGTGCGTCAAACCGTGCAGATTGACGGGCGAAGGCTCCAGACGTATCAAGATATCCTGCATTTCGAGGCCGATCACGGTTTCAGAGGCCAAGCCCATGGCGTTGGGATGGGCAACCATGGCCATGTTGACGGGATACTCTGGCGACGCCTCATGCAGATCCACCGTAATCGTCACCTTCTCCTTCCTGATAAGCTCGGTGATGCCATAGCATATCTTTTCGGTGAGGGTGCCGTCGGGCCGCCCAGGGTAGCCTCTGTTCAGATTGCGCGTTTCGTTGCCTGAAAGGCTCTGGCCTGATGAGGCGTGGATGTAGACGTCGGGATCGGGCCACTGATGGATCGGATTGGTCGCCCGTGAGCCGTAACGGAATGTCCGGGAGCCGAATGCAGTCTTTATGGTGTACCGCTGAGGAGAGCCTTCCTGCGGATCATTGTGGGTAAAGGCTGAATTGTTTGCCCTGGGAATCACGTAAAGGGTTCCCTCGCTCATCACTGCGTTCTCGATGAAAAGCACGGCGCTCATGAATCCCGATGGTTCGTTTGGATGGGTTCCGCCCAGGATGAGCATCGATGCGCTTGCCGACGATTGGTCTTCAGAGATTCCGGCTGGCTTCATGATGTATACTTCCGTATCACCGGCTGTGCCTTTCAAGCCGGGGAACCACTTCGAGAGCATCGCGACTTCGGTTACGCCTGGGCCGCGGACGATGGGTTCGGCCTTCCGCATCGAAAGGAAGGACGAGCCTGCTACGATAGCGGCCCCGACTGCGATAATGAGGAACAGTGCGGCTGTTATGTGATGTTTTTTCATGCGGTCCTCCTAGTTTATGAGAAAGAGCCTGAGCAGGAGGGGCACTACTACCATGGCCGCGGTAGCCTGCAGACTGGGTTTTCTTGAGGTGACGAGGCACCAGAGGGAAAGTCCCAGCACAGCCGCGAGAATAGTCAAATAGACATATGTCGCCAACATTCGCGATCTCCTTTCAGTACGCGGCTCGAATCTGCTTCGAGAAGATGATGAATATGAGAGCCCAGGCTATGACGAGGAGGGAGGGGAAAACGAGCTTCTTCAGCGTCGTGCCGTAGCCTTTCAGACCGACAACCTGTGCGGCGAAAATCGCCGACAAGGCCGTGGGCGGCATAAAATCACCCAATGCCGCCAGGAGCGAAAGAGCGGCGGCTGTGATTATCTGGTCCTTCTGCAGCAGAGCAAGGAGGAAAGGCACCCCTAGGACGCTTGCCGCTCCAAAGGCCGATACCGCGCCAAAAAGCGGTATCGTTATGGCGATGGCAACGTAGAGCCAGGCAGGCGGCACTGAAAGAGCATTGACGACGATGAATCCCCTCACGCCTGTGAGAGTCATTATCTGGATGAACATCCCCACGCCGACGAGGATGCCAAGGACAGGCAGGGCTTGTTCCACCGCGGTCTTCGAGGCATGGAGTATGTTGAACCGCCTGCCCGTGAAGCAGGCCGCCGCAGCGCCTATGCTGAAGATGAGGGGCATGCCCAGGCTCGAGAACTTCGGTAATGCCCTGTCGGCAACCATGAGCAGGAGGACGAGGAGGACGGGCGCGAAAAGCCGCAGCGAGCCATATTT
>JBAQLW010000181.1:0-2029 GCA_049302175.1 Rectinemataceae bacterium | reverse complement strand
TCGGTGCCGGCCGCGTCTTCGGTGAGGTTGATCCCGGCTTCCAGCCGGACGTTGAAACCGGCGGCGGCGAAGGCAAGGTCGGCGCCAATGTGGTGGTATGGATTCCAACCGATGTCGATCGTCGTGCCAGGCACCCCGAGCAAGTACATCGCCGCGTCCATCGTATCCAAATAGGGTATGGTAAGCCGCCCATAGAAGTACTGGGCTCCAAGGTCGATGCCTTGCAGGCCGCCGGTGACGCGCAACCCTGCCTGGCCGTAGTCAAGGCCTGTCGTTGAGGGTGTATTGATGGTCGCCGCTGCGAAAGGCTTCAGCTGGGTGGGAACCCAGAGACCTGTCCTGGCGATCCTGTCGCCCTCGAACCAGGGCAGGTAGACCAGGTCGGCAGTGAACCTTTTGCCCAGGCTCCGGGTCAGACGCAACATGGGTACAGCGATCTTGCGATCCTTTTCATCGCGCAGAGTGAAGTCGCTCAGGTTCCGGGGATTGAGAACGTCGAGGACGCTCAAGGAGTCGGCGCGTCCCCATGCGGCGCGCATGATGCCGCCCTGGATCGTCGCCTGTCCCGCGAAGACGCGGAGCCAGGCTTCGTCGAGGATGTCGGCAGGACTGTCTGCGAGCAGGGTTTTGTCGAGTTTCAGGCCGATAAAGGCATCCGACTTCGAGCCAGAGGCTTCCACGCTTATTTTCGCCGCCGGCAATGCCGTGCTGTTCGCGAAATCCCCGTCGATCAGCTCGCCGGGAAAGGCCAGGAGCGAGAATGAGACTTCCCCTCCCAAGGTCGCGCCGGCTGCGGTCGGCGCGACGATAGTGGTCGGCAGCCCTGACCCGGTTGCGTCCTCCCCGAAACCGAAATCCTGGGCGCCGGCTTCTGCGCCGCCAAAAATCAGCAACCCGGCGATCAGAATAGCCGAAAAGGTGAATTTCTTGTTTTTGATCATGCCATACTCCTTCATGGGCGGCCTGTCTGGAGGAAGCGTTCGGTGAAAACGCTCGCCGGGATCGGGTCGTCGTATTTCATGATGTCCATGTAGATGGTGGTCGATGTCTTGGCCTGCACCGTCGTCATTTTTGTGACCGTGGGCGTGAGCCTTCCCTGGATGTCTTTCACCTCGCTCATCTCCATCACTTTAACGAGATTGCCCTTTTTGTCGTACAGTTCCATCTTGAGCGCGATATAGGTCGATTTTTCTATCCATCCCGTCATGCGCGAATACTGATAGGCTGTATCCTTGGGCTTGGCTTCAATGACCCAGCAGGGCTTGCCTCCAAGGCTCTCCTCGCGAAGGATGCTGTAGGTGTCAAGATCGACGTCGCGGTCGGCCGAGGCCACATCGTCGTAGGACATGTCGGTGCCCATGAAGCTGGCCGATCCTTCGCTCCCGGCGATTCGGCGCACCTTGCCGAGGGCGGGCAGGAATATCCACTGGTCGCCTTTTTTGCCCTTCTCGGCGATGGTGAGGAAGCGCGTGCCGGCCACCGACGCCGGCTTCTGGAAGACCACCATGGTCTTCGTCATGCCGCCGGAAGTGCTTGTATATTGATCGACGAGGCGCTCCGTGGTGCCGCCGTCCTTGGCGCTGATGACCATTCGCGCCCTCGTGGATAGGGTGTCGGCCTTAATCCTGTCGCGCGACGCTTTCATGATCTCGGCGGCGCTCTGGGAATACGCCATTCCCGCGGCGAGCGCGATGACCGCGATAAGGCAGATTAAACGTTTCATTGTGCAACCTCCATAGCGTTCGCCTTGTCGGACGGCAGAGGCCGCCGGATGAAGGCTGGATTGACGGTGATGAGAAGGACGGGAAGAAGGGTAAGGCTGACGAGGGCGCTCGTGGCCATGGTCAGCGCGATGAGAAGGCCCAGTTCGGCCAGGATGTTGAATTGAGAAAAGGCGAGTACGCCAAACCCCGCGCCCACCGAGACGGCGTTGAAAAGTATCGCCTTGCCTGATGTGAGGAAGGTACGGCGCAGGAAGGCGTCCTTGCCCTTTGTCAGCAGGTATTCATGGTGGTAGGCGGCCATGTAG
>JBAQLW010000180.1:0-4446 GCA_049302175.1 Rectinemataceae bacterium | reverse complement strand
CAAGAACGCCACCAGCACCTCCAACTTACACCGAGTGCAAGGTGAATGAAACGGACATGCTTGCGGATTATCAGAGTATGCCGAAATAGTGAGGACGATAAGCAAGAATTAGAATTTTCAGGTTTTTGCCTCAATAGGCTCGATGCTAACTCGTATTCTGGATAGCGCAACGGGGTATTTCAATAGCAAGGTTGCCATCTTGCAATAAGGGTGATAATTCTATCTCGGAACGATAGCGAACATGACGATAGGACAGGCAGGATGTACAGGAAATGCTTGTAGGTAAAGAGGAGAAAACTCGTTTCTTTTCCAAAAGCTTTTTACTGTCGATTCTGCGGTCCTGTTATCCCGTCCAAAAGCTAAATATAAAAATCGACCTTCGCCATATTTACAATAATCAACAATAAAGTGTAGTATCGTAATCAATGACCTTCAACGAACTCATAAAAACCTTCGGAGAGCAGGCAGCCTTCAGCCGCTCCGATATCTCCCTCATGTTCCATGAAAGCGACGCTTCCATCGGAACGGCCATGCACCGCCTGAAAAAGGCCGGAAAAATTCTCGAACTGAAGCGCGGACTCTATGCCTTCGCACAACCATGGAGAAAAGCCCCGCTTCACGCTCCCCTCGCAGCCAACCTCATCTACAGCCCCTCATATCTTTCAGGGCTTTGGGCCCTATCCTGGTATGGAATAATCCCGGAAAAGGTTGAATTGAACACCTGCGTCACCACAAGACCCACACGAAACTTTGAGAACTCCTTCGGTCGCTTTTCGTACCAGAGCATTAAGCCAAGCCTCTTCAACGGCTGGGAACGAACCGAAATTTTTGGCGCCGAAGTTCTCGTCGCCACGCCGGAAAAGGCGATCGCCGATTATCTCTATCTCGAATCGGGCGAATGGGACGAAGGCCGCATGGAATCCATGCGCTTCGATCCTCACGAAATCGACGACGCGAAACTTGAAGCCTTCCTGAGCGCGACAGGCGAGCTTCGACTGCAGCGCACCCTGCACGCATGGCGACGTTATGCGGCCGAGCAAGCCGAAGGGATGGTGCTGCTATGAAAATTGATGCGCTGAGATTGGCGAAATCAGCCCACGATCCTATCGAAGCTGGGAACCTACTCCGTGAATATGTCCAGGCTCGTATACTCGGGAGCCTTCACGAATCCCGAGCCTTCGAATCCCTCTCATTCATGGGCGGCACTGCACTGCGATTCCTCTATGCCCTGCCCCGGTTTTCGGAAGATCTGGATTTTTCACTCGAGACCCCTGCTGGCTACGATGCGGCACGGTGGCTGAAAAAGCTGAAGCGGGATCTGGAATTTCAAGGATTCGATGCAACGGTCACCTTCAGCGATAAAAATGTCGTACAGGTCGCCTGGGTCAGAATCGCCGATCTGCTTTCCCCCGCTGGTTTAACGCCTCGCAAGGAGCGGAAACTCGCGATAAAACTCGAAATCGATACGGCGCTACCCGCCGGCGCCCGGCTCGAAACAAAAATGGTTACCCGGCACCTGCTTTTCGGTATTCGTCACCACGATCTCCCCTCCCTGATGGCGGGAAAGATCCGCGCCATGCTCACTCGTCCATACGCCAAAGGAAGGGACTGGTTCGATCTGCTGTGGTACTCAAGCCAGATCCCCGCCGTAGAGCCCAACATGACGCTGCTCTCCAACGCCTTGGCGCAGGGGAGTCCTTGCCGCGAGCCTCCGATTCAAGCCTCGGAATGGAGGGAAGCCCTCGCCTCCAAACTCGGGACTTTTGATTTTGAGGCGCTTCGAGCCGATGTCAGCCCATTCCTGGAACGGCGCGAAGATTCTGTCGCGCTGAATGAATTCGCTTTGCGGGCGGCTATATCGAAATAGTGGAGGACGGGTTTATGGGACGACAGGATCACAGGACGGGCAGTATGAACAGGAAAACCCTCTCGTCCAGGTTGAGAGTCCTGGCACTTGTCTATAAAGCCCACCACGGCAAAGCAGTGACGCGATCCGAAATTCGCTGGGGATAGTGACATCTACAAATAATATAACCCTGCGGCGCCTTGTCCGCGTGGTCAGCAATGAAGTTCTCAAGATGCCGGGTGTCCTGCTTGGTCGGGTTCTCCGTCCACTTTACCTCGATGGGGTACAAAGTTCCATTGCGCTCAACAATAAAATCCACCTCCGCCCCTCCAGAGGTTCGAAAATAGAAAAGTTGGCCCTCCCCGCCATAAGAAAGCCGCTTATGAAGCTCGACGCCCACCCATTGCTCGAAAAGAGGGCCAGGATCGGCCTTAAGCGTATCGACCGAAAAGGAAAGGCCGGCCGCCGCGTTCCTGACACCAAGGTCGAAGTAAAAGAAGCGAGGACTCGAGAGAACAGCCTTGCGAGGACTACCGGAAAAGGCGGGTACCGTGAACCCCAAAAACATATCCTCAAGAAGCTGATAATGCGCCTTGATCGTAGGGGCTGACAGACCCGTTTCCTTCGCAATCCCGGCAAAATTGACGATTCTGCCCGATTCAGCCGCCGAAAAGGAGAGAAATCGCAGGAAGGGACCCCATTCCCTGATACGCGTCTCCCTATGTAACTCCTCCTCGATATAGGCCGAAGCATAGGTACGCAATAGATCCGCGCGAAGCGAGACGGAGGCTGATTCTACCGCGCTCTCGGTTGCGATTGCCGGGAGGTCGCCGAAAATAAGACGATCCTCGAGCGATCGGCGCGGAAAGGGAGGAAAGGCGTTATCATAGCTCGCGGTGGCGTTCCACAGCGCGGGAATCGCGCTGCCCTTTTCCAATAGGCTACCCACCGGGTAGCCAGGCAGTTTGATGGGGGCATATTCCCCACTCATAAGCGGGTACAAATGGTAGAGAATACTTCTTCCGGGCAGGAGATTTGTGCCCGTCTGCCTCAGCCGCCGCGCCGAGCTTCCGCAGAGGATAAACCGCGTACGTTGCCTATTTTCGAGTCGGAGCTTTTCATCGTCGAAAACATATTGCACGGCATCAAAAAGCTCCGGTACCATCTGCGCCTCATCGATAAAGATGCAACGGGAGGCAGAAGCCTCCGGGAGCGATTGGTACAACTCGATCAGATGCCCTGGCCGTGCCGCGAAACGCGCTCTTTGCACAGGGTCGGAGAGGTCGAGGATGAGAGCGTTCTCAGGCAGGAGATTCCGTATCAGGGTGGATTTGCCGGTTTGGCGAGCGCCAAAGAGAATATGGACAAAAGGCAGACTTATTTTCTGCGCAAACAGGGAAGAAAATGCTCTTTCATAGTGATTCATAAAGCCATAGTATTGTTTTACTCAAGAAATGTAAAGTGTATATTTAATACAAGATAATCGGATAGGCAGGATGAACAGGAAAAACCTGCCTGTCCGTCCTGGAAGTTCCTGATATCTCGTCGCCATTCTGCCCCTATCCTCGCAGTCTCCGCTGGCAAAGCACGCGGACGCTACCCTTGGCTGTATTCATTCCCAACACTTTCCTTAGCCAATTCATCTTCTAAAGCTTTTTGCATGAACTGGTTCAATGATATTCCCATCTTGACCGCCGTTCGTTTCGCCTTTTTATGCAACTCGGGTGGAATTCGAACATTAAAGCTTCCCTTGTACGATTTTTCAGCATCCTTGCCATTTCTTATGCATATATCGAGATAATCCTCAACGGATTCACAGAAAGCGGTCTTGAGCGCGTCGACGCTATTTGCCTCAAAAGAAACCAGGTCTTCTATCCCTTCAATTTTCCCATAGAAAACCTCATCTTCGGCGCAGTAGTGCACGGATCCCATATACTCTTTGTAGGTAAGTATATCTTTCATACTATTCCCTTCCCCTCCAAGTCGTCCCGAATCAGATCAAGTTGATACATCTTCAATTCATTCCCCGGGTGTGGTCTATGCAATCGAATGATATGCCTTGTCGTTTTATTGCAAAACGCAACTCGTGACCCAGAGGTCTTGCCCCCTTGGTCTTCTTCATATCCGAAATTTTTGAGCAATGTACGCAATTCATCATAGGTAAAATCTCTTGGACGAGCCAGAAATCGCTTTACCAGCTTTTCATCTTTGCTCATGCTCAATTATACTACCGTCACGGTAGATTTGCAACTATATTTTGGTTGCAGTTTAAATAAATACTTTTTAGAGAGGGGATACCAGGACGAGCAGGATTTACTGGAAAAGCATGTTCCTGTCGATCCTGCCGGTCCCGTAATCCTGTCTGACCCTATAAACCGGGTTCAGAGTCCTCTACATGAACAGCTTGCAGCTCAGCTCGAGGACGTTTTTCCACTCGGGAGGGTCCAGCGCGGCTCCCGAGCCCAGGCCGTCCTCGTACCAGGTGTAGGAGAGCCCGTAGCCCAGACCCAGTTCGATCGGCATCCTCACCCCCATGAAATCGGGTGCCTCAGAAGGGGCGGGCCGCCAGAAAACGTTGAACTTCGCGATGTGGTTATAGT
>JBAQLW010000179.1:0-5314 GCA_049302175.1 Rectinemataceae bacterium | reverse complement strand
AACAGCATCACAACACGAGCTTCCTCATCGCGAGCCTCGTGAAAGGCCAGTCCAACATGGCCGCCGGAGCGACGATAGGCTCAAACCATAATTCCAGGGCACCCGACGGCGAGATCGAAGCGGGGCGCGGCTTCTGGCCAGGCCTCTGCACATCGGTAAAACATTCATCGCGCTTCGCCTCCTTCTGCCTCCTCGCCAAGGGCGACTATCGCTTTGAACTCGATATCACCCTTCCCTTCTGCCTCGTCGACAATGACTACAAGCGCGACAGCCTCATCCTCGCCCCAGCCTATTGGTGGATGAGCAACAAGTACGCGCTGATGCGCAATGAGGGAAAATTCCGCTCGCGCGACGCTCGGTTCGACAAATCGCTGGGCATCGAATACTCACCTTTCGCCCCTGACACGGCGGAAGAGATTCTGGCGGCCATGGCCTTGCTCGATGAGGCGACCGACGGTCTCTGCGGAGGCAAGGATGGGGGAAATCTGCCTTTGGAAGCGGAAATTCACGATGTCGAACATTCCTCAAGAAAATGCTTCGTGAAAAAACCAGTCCAGGCCTGGAGGGCTTACAGGGAGATGCTCCTCTGGTTCGCCGGAAGGGAGATTGCCCATTTCGCCATCGAAAATCCAAAAATCGCGAAAAACGGGACCCTGCCGACCTGGGAAGAACTTTCGGCATCGCTTGTGCCCGACGAGAATTGCCGAGTCGGCACCCAGTGGGAAAATCTCGGCGGTCTTCTCGTTCCGGTGCCGCGCCTCGAGAAAATTCTCGAGAAGACCGAGGTTGGGGGCTATGCCACATGGAAGGAATTTCACGCCGAGTACATAGGATTCACCGAAACCTATCCCATGGACAAGGTCCGCTACGCATGGTCCCTTCTTGGAAGGCTCTACCCGCGTGCTTCCAGGATGGACGGGAAGGCCGCCATCCTGGAAGGTCCGTCGAAAGAAGGACTCAGCGCCGCTTTCACTGACCTCAAGGCGCTGGGCGTTTCAGTCGCCGATGGGGTTTTCGAGTCCAGGGCGAAGGACTGGAGCAACCGATTCAGAAAGGCGACCTACCGATCCGAAGCCGAAATGCTGGCCGTCCTTGGCAAGCCCGAGGAAAACTCCTTCGTCAAGAAGACGAGGCAGGAAGCAGAGTCCCTGGGCAGGGATCTGGAAAGGCTGAAAGCGGCTCTCTAGCCGAGGGTTCTGGTGAGAAGATCGGCATCGACCTCAAAGGGCATGGTTATCCTGCCCAGATCGGCATGCTCGCTGTTGTATTCGTCGCAGACTTCCATCGCGTGGGGGTTCCGTGCCCAGGCGCGGCGGGCGACGCCGCCCATCACATCCCAGGGCATGGCCATCCGTATCACCGAATCCACTCGAGCCGATCCATCGAGGACGAGGCCAAAACCGCCGTTGATAGCCTTGCCCACGCCCACTCCGCCTCCGTTGTGGAGGGCGACGAGGCTCATGCCGCGCGCCGCGTTCCCCGCGAAGCACTGGGTTGCCATATCGGCCATCATATTGGAGCCATCCTTGATGTTGCTCGTCTCCCTGAACGGGCTGTCGGTGCCACCTGTGTCGTGGTGATCCCTGCCCAGCATGACAGGCCCTATCTCCCCCTTCCTCACCATCGCGTTGAACCTCAGCGCAATTTTCGTGCGCCCGAAGGCGTCCTGATAGAGGATGCGAGCCTGGGTTCCCACGACAAGGGCGTTCTTTTCGGCGTCGCGAATCCATAGCCAATTGTCCCTGTCCTGGCCTCGCCTGTCCGGGTCGATGCAGTCCATGGCCGCAGCGTCGGTCTTGCGCAGATCCTCGCGATTTCCGGAGAGGCAGACCCAGCGGAAGGGGCCGTAGCCGTAATCGAAGAGCTCGGGGCCGAGGATGTCCTCCACATAGCTCGGGAAAACAAAGCCATCCTTCTCGTCGAGGCCGTTTTTCGAGACTTCTCGAACGCCAGCGTCGAAGACGGATTTGAGGAAGGCATTGCCATAGTCGAAGAAGTAGCTGCCCGCGGCCACAAGGCGTTTTATCGCCTCGAAATGGCGCCTGAGAGAGGCGTCGACAAGGGTCCTGAAGGCTTCCCTGTCTTCGGACAGGAGGCGGGTACGCTCGGCGAAGCTCACGCCCACTGGACAGTAGCCGCCGTCGTAGGGCGCGTGGCAGCTCGTCTGGTCGGAGAGGAGGTCGATGTGCAGCGCTCGGCCAGTGCCGTTGCGAAGCGCTCGGCCAGCGCCACCCTGGCTGCCAGGATTGGAGCCACGGTCCGCCGCGTACTCCAGAAGGTCGACAATATTGCCGTGATAGGCCACGGCGATAGGCCGCCTTTCGGCGACAGCCCGAGCAGCCAGCCCGAAAGCCTCTTCCATCGAATCGGTGACACAGGAAACCCAGCCCTGACTGAGGCGAGTGTCGATGCGCGAACGATCCACCTCGGCGATGATCGATGCGGCGCCGACGATGACGGCGGCCTTGCCCTGAGCCCCCGACATCCCTCCCAGGCCAGAGGAGACGAAGAGTTTGCCCGCCAGGTCGCCGTCGCGGGGGATGCCCAGCTTGAGCCTGCCTGCGTTCATCAGGGTATTGAATGTGCCATGCACGATACCCTGCGGGCCGATGTACATCCATCCTCCGGCCGTCATCTGCCCGTAGTTGGCGACCCCCAGGGCAGCCGCTAGGTTGAAGTCCTTCTGGTTGTCGAACATGCCGACCATGAGGCCATTGGTGACGATGACGCGGGGCGCCAGGGGATGGCTGGCGAAAATGCCGAGCGGATGGCCCGATTCCATCACCAGAGTGCTATCCTCGTCGAGGATCTCCAGATAGTGGCAGATCAGTCTGTACTGCATCCAGTTCTGGCAGACCTGGCCCGTCTCGCCGTAGGTGACGAGTTCGTAGGGGTAGAGGGCCACGTCGAAGTCAAGATTGTTGTCAATCATGACGCGGAAAGCCCTTCCCTCGACGCAGCGCCCCGGATATTCGTCGACCGGAAGGCCCTTGAGCCTCCCGGCGGGCCGGAAGCGATACCCGTAGATCCTGCCCCTCTCCCGCAATTCAGCCAGAAATTCGGGCGCAAGGGCTTCATGCCACCGCGGAGGGATGTACCTCAAGGCATTGCGCAGCGCGAGGCTCTCCTGAGCGGGGCTCAAACCGGCTTCCCTGCGAGGGGCCCGCCTTATACCTGCTTCGAACGCAGGAGCCGTGGGCGGATCTTCCATGTCCACAAAGAGTGTGGGCTCTTTCATCTGTTTCACCACAACCTCCATCACCGGATTTTCTGCATTATACTTCGGTTTCAGGAATTTTGTCGCGGAATCCTCGACCTGGAGCTTTTCGCGGGGCTTGCCGAGAGCTGATCTTATATATATATTTCCTAATACAAGGAGTGTTTGATGACCGAATATCTGACGAAAGAGAGTTTTATTGATAAAGTCTTCGATTTCGAGACAAAAAAAGAATGGGAATACAAGGGCGACCTCCCCGCCATCATCGACTTTTACGCTGATTGGTGCGGACCTTGCAAGATGGTGGCTCCGGTTCTCGAGTCCCTTTCGAAAGAATTCGAAGGAAAAATCAAGGTATATAAGGTGAATACTGACAAGGAGTCCGAACTTTCGGCGGCCTTCGGTATTCAGAGCATACCTTCCTTTCTCTTCATACCCGTCGGCGCCCAGCCCCAGATGGCGATGGGTGCCCTCCCCAAGGCCAGCTTCCAGTCGGCGATAAAGGACGTTCTCGGCGTCACTGCCTGAAAAAACTCTTTGCCAATCGTCCAAAATTGGACTATGATTCCTCTGTACTTTTCCTGTCAAGGGCGCTGTGTAAGCGCCCTCACTACATAAGGAGCATCCAATGGACGAGAACATCACTTGGTGGAAGTTCGACGAAGTAGAGGCATTCATGCGCGCCGGTTTCGAGGCTGTCGGCGTTCCATCCGAGGAAGCCGCCGTCTGCGCCGACGTTCTCGTGGCCGCCGATAAACGCGGCGTCGATTCACATGGCGTTGGACGTTTCAAACCGATATATCTGGACAGGATCTGGGCAGGCACGCAGTTTCCAAGAACCGAATTCGAGATCGTGAAGGAAACCCCGACGACAGCCGTCATCGACGGCCACAACGGCATGGGCCACTATATCGCCAAGCGCGCCATGCAGATGGCGATCGATAAAGCCGAAAAGAATGGGCTCGGCATGACGGTCGTGCGCAATTCCACCCACTATGGCGCCGCTTTCTATTATCCCAATATGGCAGTCCAGAAGGGCATGATAGGCATGACGACGACATCGGCTAGGCCTTCCATAGCCCCCACATGGGGCGTCGAGCCCATGATCGGCACGAACCCCATGACCTGGGGTATGCCTTCGGACGAGCCCTTCCCCTTCATGCCCGACTATGCCACCTCCGTTACCCAGCGAGGTAAAATCGAACTCTATGACCGCATCGGCAAGGACCTTCCCGACGGTTGGGTCATCGGCGAGGACGGCCAGTATCGACACGACACTCACCAGGTCCTGATCGATCTCACGAAGGACAAGGCAGCCCTCACGCCGGTGGGCGGACTCGGGGAAGACCTGGGCGGCTACAAGGGCTACGGCAACTCCATGGTCGTCGAGCTCCTGTCTTCCGCCCTCTCGCAGGCGAATTTCCTGAAGGCGCTGACGGGCGTCGACAAAGACGGCAAGCCCTCCTCCATCGAACTCGGCCACTCCTTCCTGGCTATCCGAATCGACGCTTTCTGCGATCTCGATGCCTTCAAGCACCAGGTGGGAGAAATCTGCCGTCAGATCCGCGCTTCCAAGAAGGCTCCGGGCGCCACGCGCATCTGGACGCCGGGCGAGAAGGAATACGAGATTTCCCTCTACCGCAAGGACAAGGGAGTTCCCTTCAACGCTTCCCTCAAGGCCTCTTTCAAGGTTGTGAAAGAGCGCTGCAACCTGAAGATCGACCTTCCTTTCTAAAGCGGCGCCGCGCCGTAGGATTTTCCACGATCCGCATGGCGCGACTAGAGGTATAAAAAAGGGGCCGGCCGGGAAGAATAATCCTGGATGGCCCCTTTTCCGTTCTGTGCCGCAACTATTGCCTCAGCCGTGCCTCTTCCTGAAATCTTCCATAAACGACGCCGCTATCTTCACATTGTCGACGAGATTGGCGTTGTACATCGAGAACCGGATGCCACCGGTCGAACGGTGCCCCTTCACTCCGATGATGCCGGCGGCCTTGGCTTCCTTGACGAAGAGCTCTTCCGATGCCTCGTCCTTGAGCCTGAACACGACGTTCATGAGGGAGCGGGAATCCTTCTCGACGGGGCCGCGGTAGTAAC
>JBAQLW010000178.1:0-9084 GCA_049302175.1 Rectinemataceae bacterium | reverse complement strand
TTTTTGCCTTCGATTTCGGCGCGCGCCGCGTCGCCGCGATGCAGTGCGGCGGCGAGCGCGGCGGCCGGTGTCTCGGGGACTTCCGTTCCGCCGGTGGCTGGGGTCGTATGCGCGGTTCCCGATTTTTTCCCGCCCTTCTCGGCTGCCCAGGCGAGGAGCTTGTCCAACCTGTCTGCCTGGGGGTCGAGCTTTGAATCAGCGTCGAAGCCGAGGGCCTGGAGGGCCGCGACCCGCAGTTCCGGATCGAGGGATTCGGGTGTTGGGATGCCCCCCGTATCCATGATGGCGGCGTCGAGCCCCGCGCGGGTCGCGGCCTCGACAAAGAGGGACGTGACGGCGGAACGGGCTGCCTTTGGCAGGCCATAGGAGACGTTGCCCACGCCGAGGACGGTGAGTGAGCCTGGACAGGCTTCCTTGACCGCGGCGATCGCTTCGATCGTATCGGCGGCGTTTCCGCCGGCCGCGATGGTGAAGGTGAGGGGATCGAAGAAAAGGGCTTGGGGCGGGAGCATGAATTCGCCCGTGGCCATCTCGTACAGAGCCCGGCATACCCTCACCTTGTCGGCCACCGACCGCGCCGGTCCGGCGCCGTCCATGGCGAGGCAGACTACCGCCGCCCCGTACTCCGCCGCCAGGGCGAAGACGCGACGCGCGCGCGCGGGATCCTCGAGGCTCGTTGAATTTATGAGAGGGCGGCCGCCTATGAGGGGAAGCGCGCGTGCCAGGACATCGGGATCGCCCGTGTCGATGCAGAGGGCGGCCTGCGCCCTCGCCGCGAGGAGGGCGACCAGGCCCTCCATGTCGTCCCCTTCGTCCCTGCCGGCTCTAGAAAGGTGGAGGTCGAGGGCAGCCGCTCCGCTTCCTTCCTGGATGAGGGCTTTTTCGGCCATGGCCTCGAAATCGCCTGCATCGAGAAGGGCGGCGAAGGCCGCGGAGCCCGCCGAATTCGCCCGTTCGCCGATCTTGAAAAGTTCGGGGCCGACCCGCCGCGCCCTGTAGAGGGAGGAAAGGGCAGGTATGGCTGCGGGTCTCTTGGAGGGGCGCGGCCTGTCGGAGAGCAGGGCATCGAGGGCGGCGATATGGGCTGGGCTCGTGCCGCAGCATCCACCGACGAGGGCGATCCCGAAACGCCTCGCCAGGGCTTCGACTTTTTCGGCGAAAACCTCGGGACCGAAGGGATAAGACGTGCAGCCTCCGACGGAGCAGGGGAGACCCGCGTTGGGCATGAAGCAGAGGGGCCAGGGTGAAATGGAAGCGAGTTCCTCCAGCGGTCCGGCGAGTTCGTCGGGGCCTCCCGAGCAGTTGAGGCCGACGGCCAGAGGGGCGAAGGGCGAGACGATAGCGACGAAGGCGGCGATATCCGCCCCCGCGAGCATCCTCCCGCGGCCGTCCACCGTGGCCGAAACGATGAAGGGCAGGCCTCGGCCGCCCTTCTGGCTGCGCAGGGCTCCTATCGCCGCCTTTATCTGCAGGGGATCCTGGCAGGTTTCTATGATGGCGAGATCGGCGCCTCCATCGGCAAGGCCGCGGGCTTGAGGGAGGTAGGAAGCGAGAAGTTCGGCGTAGGTGGAAGCCCCCAGCGAAGGAGGCGAGTCGCCGGGACCCATGGATCCGGCGACGAGGCGAAGCCTGCCGGCACCAGCCGCTTTCAGCCTGTCCTGCTGGGATGCTTTCCGTGCCGCCTTTACGGCGAGCTCCGCGGCCGCCTTGTTCACGGCATGGCAAAGCGCCTCGGCGCCGCCGGGCCAGCCCTCGGCAAAGTGTGCGAGGTCTCGCGCGCTCGCCGAAAAGGTCGCTGTCTCGACGAGTTCCGATCCGGCGTCGAAATATGCCGTATGCAATGCTTCTACGAGATCAGGTCTCTCGAGGGGAAGGAGGGCGAGTCGTCCTTCAGCCGCGGCTTCGGGCGCCAGGGTTTCGAGGGCGGTGCCTGTAGAGCCATCGGCCAGAATGAGCCTGTCGCTGAAGAATGGCATAACGCCGGGCATCCTGCCAGGTATCGTGCCGAGGCTCATGCCGACGTTCCCTTCGGTCCGTAAAGGGCATCGAGGACCCACCTTGTCCCGGCTCCCCGCCCCATCGTGAAGAAATGCAGGCCGGGGGCGCCGGCATCGAGGAGTTCGCCGCAGAGTTTCGTGGTCCACGCGATGCCGGCGGCCTTCTCCTCTTCGGGGCTCCGCGCCTCGCGCAGGGCTTTTACGAGAGGCTGAGGGATGTCGACAAAGAAGGTGCGCGGGATCATGTCCAGGCTCGATGCCTTGAAAAGCGGCTTGATGCCGGGCAAGACGGGAAGGTCGAGTCCAAGCTCCCTCAGGCGCCTGACGAGATCCACATAGGGTTCTGCCTCGAATACCATTTGCGTGATGACGAATTTCGCGCCCGCCCGAATTTTTTCGACCAGATGCCTGAAGTCTGTATCGGGATTGGGTGCGGCGAAATGCTTCTGGGGATAGGCGGCGACGCCGATGGTGAAATCGGTGGGCTTTCCTTCGGCGGGCGGCGTGTACTTTCCCCTATTGAGCATGGCTATATGTTTCACGATATCGCTGGCATGTTCGTAGCCATCCGTCCCGGCTCCTCTTCCGCCGACATTCCCGCCCATGGAGGCCGGCGCGTAGCGGTCGTCGCCCATCACCACGAAGATGTCGCGGAAATTCGCGTAGTGAAGGTCTATAAGGAGATCCTCGACATCGAGCCTATCGGCCATCCCCCCGACGATATGGGGCACTGTCGTGATGCCGAAGGCGTCGCGGAGGGCTACGGCCGTGCCGAGGGTGCCCGGTTTTGTCCGCAGGGCTACCCGCCTCGGACCGTCCGCCGAATCAGCCCAGGCTTTCCCGCCGGGATGGTCCGTCACCGAGACGAAGGATGGATCGTGCGGAAGGATAGCCTCCATCGCCGCCATGATCGACTCAAGATCCCCGCCTCGGGGCGGGGGAACCATCTCGATGGAGAGGCATCGGCCTGAGCTCAGCGAATCGCTTACGCTCTTGACAGGTTTTTTGTCCTTGGGCATAGTAACGCAACAGTATGACATAGCGCCCCTCTTGGGAATAGTAGGAGAGCGCGTTCAATACGAGGGGAATTGTCGATGAGTGTGAGGGATGGCCGTAAGGGTATGCAATGTGACATGAAAAAGCCCCGGCCGACAGGCTGCGCGCGTAGCGATGCGGCACACGGACGGGGCATTCTCTAGCGGCCCCCTGAGGGCGGCCGCAGCACAGCGCGTCGAGCGCTATCGGAGGCCATATGCCCGTACGAATTCCCGACAATTTACCAGCGGCGCGACAACTCGAAGAAGAAAACATCTTCGTGATGACGAAGGATCGCGCCTTCCACCAGGACATCCGCGAACTCCGCATCGCCGTACTCAACCTCATGCCCACGAAAATGGTGACGGAGACCCAGCTGTTGCGCCTCATCGGCAACACCCCCCTCCAGACCGATATCCGCTTTATCCGCATGGCTACCCACGAATCGGTAAACACGCCCACCGAACATCTCGATGCCTTCTACGAACCCCTGGACGAAATCCTCGAGGAACGTTTCGACGGTCTCGTGATCACCGGGGCTCCCGTCGAGAACATACCCTTCGAGGAGGTGGACTACTGGCCAGAGCTTGTCCGTCTCATGGACTGGTCGGCCACTCATGTATGGTCCACCCTCCACATCTGCTGGGGAGCCCAGGCGGGGCTCTACCACCACTACGGCATCCCCAAGCTGCCCTTGCCCGAAAAGATGTTCGGGCTCTACCACCATAAGACCCTCGACCTCAAGGAGCCCCTCCTCAGAGGCTTCGACGAGGAATTCCTCGCTCCTCACTCGCGCAATACCGAAGTTAGGGCTAAGGACATCGAGGCTGTCCCCGACCTGAAGCTCCTCGCCGTATCGGACAAGGCGGGCGTCTACCTGGCCATCTCCCGCGACGAACGCCGCGTCTTCGTCACCGGCCACCCCGAATACGACAGGCTCACCCTCAAGGCCGAATACGACCGCGACATCGCCAAGGGCCTGGCCATCAAGCCGCCCGCCAATTACTTTCCCGGCGACGACCCGAGCCGCGAGCCCCTCATGACATGGAGATCGCACGCCCACCTCCTCTATGCCAACTGGCTCAACTACTGCGTCTACCAGGGAACGCCCTACGACCTCGCCGCGCTCAAGTGAAGCGTCGACATAGTATCAAGGAACACGTATGCCTGAAATAAACGCCGCCGTGCCCGGCTCCAGCTTCTACAAGGATTTCGAGGATCGTTGCATACGTTTCCGTTTCGCCAAGAAGGACGAAACCCTGCACGAAGCTGACAGGCGCCTTCTCGGCCAGAAAGCGCTCTGGGCGGCCCGTAGGACGAGCCAGGGCAAAGGATGTCACCATGACCGATAAAAGCAATTCTTTCGGAACGCAGGCAATCCAGGCCGGGCACGATCCCGACCCGACGACAAGGGCGCGCGCCGTCCCCCTCTACCGCAGCAGCTCCTTCACTTTCAAGGACGCCGCCCACGCCATAAGGCTCTTCAACCTCGAGGAAAAGGGCGACATCTACTCGCGCATAAGCAATCCCACCAACGAAGTGCTCGAAACCCGGATGAGCCTCCTCGAAGGCGGCCTCGCCTCCGTCGCCGTCGCCTCGGGCACGGCGGCTATCTTCAACACCGTCATCACCATTGCCAAAGCCGGCGAGGAGATCGTCTCGGCTTCGAACCTCTACGGCGGCACCTTCACCATGTTCGACGCAATACTCCCCGACCTGGGAATAACGACGCGTTTCGCCAGGGATCTCAAGCCGGCGAGCTTCGAGGCGCTGATCAACGGGAAGACGAGGCTGATCTACATCGAGTCGATAGGCAATCCCGGCCTCGACCTCGCCGACATCGAGGCTATCGCCGCCGTCGCGAAGCGGTACCACCTCCCTCTCGTCGTGGATGCCACCTTCACCACGCCCTACCTTTTGAAGACGATCGAGCTGGGCGCCGATATCGTCATCAACTCCCTGACGAAATGGATAGGAGGCCACGGCACAGCCATCGGCGGCATCGCCACCGACGCCGGCCGTTTCGACTGGTCCGACCCCAAGTTCACCCTCTTCAACCGTCCCGATCCCAACTATCACGGTCTCCGCTGGACGAAGGACCTCACGCCCGAACAGACGAGGATAGCCTTCGCCCTGCGGTTCAGGAATGTCCCACTGCGGAACCTCGGCGCCTGCCTCTCGCCTGACAACGCATGGATCTTTCTTCAGGGGCTGGAAAGCCTCCATTTGCGGATGCCCCGACATTCCGAAAACGCCCTCGCCGTCGCGAAATTCCTCGCGCTTCATCCCAAGGCGGCTTGGGTCCGCTATCCCGGCCTCGAAGGCGATCCTTCCTTCGCCCTCGCCTCGCGCATCCTGAAAAAAGGGGCCGGCGGCATGGTCGTGTTCGGCGTCAAAGGGGGAAGGGCCGCCGGCGAGAAGTTCATCGAATCGCTCAGGCTCTTTTCCCACCTGGCGAACGTCGGCGACGCCAAGAGCCTCGCGATCCACCCGGGAAGCACGACCCACTCGCAGCTCAGCGACGAGCAGCAGATCGCCTCGGGCGTCACGCCCGACCTGGTGCGCCTGTCCATTGGCATCGAGGGCATCGACGACATCCTCGCCGACTTGGAACGGGGGCTGGCCGCGGTGTGATGTAATTGTTGGGCGCGCCAAGTGCAAATCGAATAAATTTCTCTTGATTTGTGCACCGAAATGGTATACACTTTCCATAAAATATGACGGTGCACTTTGTCACCGACAAAATCCGGCGTACGGTCCTGGAACACAAAGTAGCTGTCAAGGAACTGGGCACGGATTCTGCCATCAAGCTCCAGCGGAGATACTCGGATCTCTTGGCGGCAAAAACCGTGACGGATTTGGTGTTCGGCAACCCTCATCCGCTGAAGGGTGATCGGAAGGGTCAGTTCGCGTTGGATTTGGCTGGCGGTCTAGGAGATTATCATGATTGACCCCAATATGCTTCCCGACTGGGTCTCCCCGCCAGGCGACACCATTCTGGACGCATTGGAAGAAAAGGGGTGGACTCAGGCCGAATTGGCCGAGCGTACCGGATACACCCGGAAACATATCAACCAGTTGACACAGGGAAAGGCTCCCATCAATGAAGAGACAGCCCTCAAACTGGAGCGCGTACTGGGCTCCAGCGCCGGATTCTGGTTGAACCGGGAGGCTCAGTACCGCGAATTGCTTGCCCGCCGTTCGGAGCTGGAGGACTTGAAATCGTCCGTCCCCTGGCTGTCCGAGTTGCCCCTCGCCGATATGGTGATGTTCGGCTGGATCCAGAAGCACGGGAACCGGGCTTTGCAAGTGGCGGAGTGCCTCCGGTATTTCGGCGTGGCAAACGTGAAAGCCTGGAGGGAGAAGTACCAAGCCCTCGTCCTGGCCTACCGGGCCTCGGAGAAGGTCGTCAAAGAGCACGGCGCGGTAGTCGCGTGGCTGCGATGGGGGGAAAGGCAGAGCGAGACGCTCGTGTGCCAACCATACGACAAGTCCATTCTGGGAAACAACTTCGATGCCATGCGTCAGCTGACGCTGGAAGCCGATTCACAAGTGTTCCTTCCCGTATTAACCCGGCTCTGCGCGGCATCGGGAGTCGCGCTGGCCGTCGCTCCGGCTCCCAAGGGTTGCCCGGTTTCCGGCTTGACCCGTTGGCTCCAGCCGGACAAGGCCTTGGTCATGTTCAGTCTGCGCTATAAGACCAACGATCAGTTTTGGTTCACCTTCTTCCACGAATTGGCCCATCTGCTGCTCCACGGCAAACGGATGCTGTTTCTGGAAGGCCTGCCGGATGGCCTTCCAAATCAGGCAGAAATCGAGGCGAACCAGTGGGCGGGCACCTTCCTCATCCCCAAGGCTTCGGAAATGAAGCTGGCCATGCTCGGCCAGGATGAAGCCGCCATTCGTCGCTTTGCCCAAGAACTGGGGATTGCCCCGGGGATCGTCGTGGGCCGACTGCAGAAGGAAGGGTTGCTTCCTTGGGCGAGCGGGCTCAATCATATAAAAGTTCTTTACGAGTGGGTGGAAAAAAGGCAATAATGACTAAATATATAAAAAGTTATCGATGGGGAATGAGAAGAAGCGACAACTTGCAAGCAATTCTTACAAGTTCGCCGCTTATCACCCAACCCCGCATCCTTATCACCCAACTTCACGCCCTAATCACCCAACCTGGAGGCTTGGCTGAATTTCGAGGTGAGTAATGAGATACGAGAACTTCCCTGCTGTGCCCGACACGTGGATAGAATACTTCCAGGTTTTTCCCCTATCATCATATGCGTATCAACAAGATATTTGCGGAGGGTGAGATGGTGTCGGAGATAACTATTCGGAGTATCTTCAAGCTCGCTTCTGAGCATGCGACGCGAGCGTGAAAGCGGCGGAGAAGGGAAAGTAAAATAGGTTTCTCTGAATATATGGAGCTGTTCAATTAGCCCGTCGAATCACTTCTTCTCCAGCCGCCCCAGCAGCATCCTGAAGGCCGAGCCCTCTTTCTTGAGTTCGCGCGAGCCTCTCGTGATCTTGCAGAGGGAGAGTCCGAGTTCCTCGGCGATTTTTCGTTGGGGCATCCCCGTCGAAAGTTCCTTCACGAGGGCCCAGCGTTTGGCCATCTCGTCGGCCTCGGCCGGCGTGAGGAGGGAATAGAAGAATTCTTCTATGAGGACGGCGTCCGCGCCCTCGAGGGCGCGGGCCATCTCCGAGATATTGTGGCGCATGAGTTCCGGATTGCGTGGCATGACACTACTATACCATCATTCTTCGGTTTTGTGGGATCGATTTGATACTAACGACAGAAACACCGCCCTTATTCCATTTCAAAGACAACCGAAACCGAAGCGCTCACCTCGATGCTGCCCGGCGAGAAGGCTTCCTGGGCGCCGACGCTCATCGACTTGGCCAAAAAAGCCCTCGTATCGGGGGCTCGCATGGAGTAGCCCTGCTCCTCGACGCTTATGGCTTTTCCCAGCTTTCTTCCCAAGGTTTCGGCCATGGCCGCGGCCTTGTCCATGGCGTTGGCGATAGCCTGTTTCAGCATCTCCACCCTGAGCGCGTCCTCGTTCTTCTTGCGGTAGTCCAGGCTCCTGATCTCATTGGCGCCTGTTGCCACCGACGTCTCCACCGCCTGGGCCACGAGGGCTGTGTCGTCCAGCGTCAGGGTGATGATCGCCTCGCCCTTGTAGCCGGTGATGAGGTTCTGCTTGCCCGGGCGCTCGTCGTACTGGGGATAGATGCTGAAATTGCTCGTCCGTATTTGCTTTTTTTCCACGCCGAGGGCGAGGAGGGAAGTGACTACCTTGTCGGTTGTCGCCGTGACCGCCTCCCGCACCGCGAGCGGTGTCTTGGCCTGCTGGACGATGCCAAGACTCAGTACGGCCATATCAGCATCAACGGTCATCGTCGCCTCTCCCGAAACTTTGATGGTTGGTGCCTGCGGCTGAGCTGCAGGCTGGACTTGCGCCTGCGCGGATGCGCAAGCCAAAACTAGAATGAAGATAGCGGTCGTGGATTTTCTGATCATCGAATCCCTCCTTGCTGGTTTTGTGACGATAATATCTCTTTGGAATATAAACAAATCTACCTTACCCTGGTATCGCGGATGTATTTCCGGGATGTATTTCCGGGAATGTATTTCCGGGATGTATTTCCCCGAATTGTCCTTGACAAATCTCGAAAATGACTCAATAATGTTTATATATAAGAACGCTGTTCATATATATGAACGAAAGGAAAAAATGGTCAATTCTGTATTGAAGTCGATCAAAATCCTCGAGGAGTTGAGTTCTGGCCTCAATCTGGGCATATCGGAGCTTTCCCGCGCGCTCGATCTCTCTAAAAGCACTGTTTTTTCGATTCTCGAGTCTCTGCAATCGAGAAAAATAGTCGAGAAGAATCCGCAAACGGGAAAATACTACCTGGGGATAAAGCTGATAGAGCTCGGCTATTGCGCCCAAGCCGGTCTCGAACTATGCCGGATCGCGGCGCCTCTCCTGAAAGGGCTCAATGTCCGCTTCGATGAGACGGTTCATCTTACGGTGCTCGAAGAGGATGAAGT
>JBAQLW010000177.1:0-14596 GCA_049302175.1 Rectinemataceae bacterium | reverse complement strand
TCTCTCCGGGGTGCTGCCAAGTGTGTATGGCCAGCAAATTCCTGTCAAGGTTCATATGCATGATTATAAAACAACGTTTTGAAATATGAACCTTTTTTCCGATTTCTCGTTGACTGCATAACTATACTATTTTATTATGGAACTAAGTGACGATAATCCGAGGCGGCGGTAACATTAAATCAGTCATAATGATATTACCAATTAGTGCTGGGATTGAACTATATCATTCAGGAAGGAGAGTCTACGATGTCTGAAGAGATAGAGAACCTGGTTCGGAGAGCTCGCGCCGCCCAGGAAAAGATAGAATTCTGGTCACAGGAAAAGGTGGACGAGATGGTGGCGGCGGTGGGCTGGGAAGTGTACCAGCTGGATCACGCGAAAGCTTGCGCCCGCCTCGCGGTCGACGAGACAGAGATGGGCGTCTACGAGGACAAGCTGGGCAAACATCAGAAGAAGACCCTGGGCACGCTGCGAGACCTCTGTGGGCTCAAAACCGTGGGCGTCATCGAGGAGAACAAGGAGAAGGGCCTCCTGAAGATTGCCAAGCCCATCGGCGTGATTGGAGCCCTGACCCCGGTGACGAACGCGACCTCGACGATCGCCTGCAACGGCCTGCCCATCCTGAAGTGCCGGAACGCGGTGATCTTCGCGCCCCATCCCAAGGCGAAGGCATCCTGCGACCTGACAGCCAACTACATGCGCGAAGGCCTGAGGAAAGTCGGAGCCCCTGAAGACCTTGTGCTCAACATCAAGGAACCGACGATCGAGCTGTCGCAGGAGCTTATGCGAAGCGTGGACTTGGTGGTGGCGACGGGGGGAGGGCCCTTGGTGAAGGTAGCCTACTCCTCGGGGAAGCCGGCCTACGGCGTGGGCGCGGGCAACTCGACGGTGGTGGTGGACGAGACGGCTGATCTGAAGGACGCGGCGACCAAGATCAGGAACGGAAAGATCTTTGACAACGCCACATCCTGCTCCTCGGAGAACTCGGTAGTGCTCCAGGCTTCCATTTACGACACGATGATGAAGTACTTCCAGGAGCTGGGGGGACACCTCTGCAGTCCGGAAGAGAAGGCGAGGCTTCGCGACCTCATGTGGCCCGATGGCGTGCACATGGGCAGAAGCCATGTGGGTCAGCACGCTCAGAAGATCGCCGCCCTCGCGAAGATCGCGGTGAAACCGGATACGAGCTTCCTCATGGTGCTGGGCGAAGCGGTGGGTCCTGCCGACCTGTTCTCGGGCGAAAAGCTTTCGCCGGTGCTCACGGTGTGGAAGTATGGGGAATTCGAGGAGGCTATCTGCCTGGTGCGAGACATAACCAGGTATTCAGGGTATGGTCATTCCTGCGGAATCCACACGACGAACGACGCCCACATGGTGGAACTCGCCACGAGGGCGCGGGTGAGCAGGGTGATGGTCAGGCAGACCCAACCCTTCGGCAACTCGGGGAACTACGACAACGGGATGCCCTTCGGTCTCACCCTCGGCTGCGGCACCTGGGGCGGCAACATCGTGAACGAGAACGTGCACTGGAAGCACTTCCTCAACACGACTTGGGTTTCGATGCCCATTCCACCAGTCGTTCCCGACGAGAACAAGATTTTCGGAGCCCACTGGAAGAAGTACGGAAAATAACAGCAAAGAGGAGAGGTGAAGTATGAATACTTTCGAGAAATACAAAGAGTACGTGAACACATCCTTCGTAAAATCGGTGGAGCCGATCGTTGTGACCAGCGCTTCAGGCAGCAAGGTCACGGGCGAGGATGGCAAGGTCTACACCGATCTCTATGGCGGCATCTCCGTAGTCAATGCTGGGCACGGCAACCCTGAAATCATCGCGGCTGCGAAGACCCAGATGGACAAACTCGTCCACTGTTGCTCCTATGTCTACCACGTGGCGCCCGTCGCCGACCTGGCGGAGAAACTTGCCGAAGTGACCCCGGGACGACTCCAAAAGACGTTCTTTGGCAACAGTGGAGCCGAAGCCAACGAAGGCGCGATGCGCCTGGCCAAGCAGTTCACGAAGAAACAGGAATTTATCGCCCTCCAGGGCTCTTTCCACGGCCGCAGTCTGGCCACGCTTTCCATCACAGGCAACAAGGACCGCAAGAGAGGCGGAGGCCCCTATATTCCTGGCATCGCCTTCCATCCCGCTGCCTATTGCTACCGCTGCCCCTACAGCATGAACTACCCGGCCTGCGACATGCACTGCGCGAAGATGATCGAAAAGACGATCCAGTTCGACACGAGCGACAACGTAGCCGCATTCATCGCCGAGACGATCATGGGCGAGGGCGGGATCATCATGCCGCCGAAGGAATACTTCAAGGAAGTGAAGAAGGTCCTCGACAAGCACGGCATCCTTCTCTTCCTCGACGAAGTGCAGTGCGGATTCGGCCGTTCGGGCAAGCTTTTCGCCATCGAGCACTATGATGTCGAACCGGATATCATGACCTTCGCCAAGGGCATTGCCGGCGGATTCCCCCTCTCGGCTTTCATTGCCCGGCCCGAGGTTGCCGATTCCTTCCGCCCCGGCGACCACCTCTCCACCTTCGGAGGAAACCCCGTCTCCTGCGCTGCCGGCCTTGCCAACATCAACTTCATGCTCAGGGAAAAGATTCCCGAAAAGGCCCTCGCCAAGGGTGTCAAGGTTTTCGGCGAACTCAAAGAACTCCAGAAGAAGCAGCCTCTCATCGGCGATGTGCGCGGATCGGGCCTCATGATCGGCATCGAGCTGGTCTCCGACAAGGCCAAGACGCCGGCCGCAGCCGAGGCGGGCAAGATCAGGGCAATGATGCGCGACAAAGGTTTCCTCATCGGCGTGGGAGGCACCTACGGCAACGTGCTTCGCTGGCAGCCGCCCCTCGTCGTTTCATCGGAGGAACTAAGCGCCGCCGTCACCGCCCTGGCCGACTGCCTCAAGGCTCTCTGATGAAGATTTCCATCATCGGCTCGGGTGCGATGGGCTCCCTGTTCGGCGGGAGGCTCTCTCTCGCCGGTCAGGAAGTCGTGCTGTACGATGTGTACCGCGAGCATGTGGACGCGATCAACGCCTCGGGCTTGAGCATCGAGGATGCGGCCACGGGAGAAGTCACCGTGGTGCATCCGAAGGCCAGCGCCAATCCGGCCGCCGTAGCCGGATCCGATGTCCTCATCATATTCGTGAAATCCACGGCTACCGCCGAGGCGGCGGCACAGTTCAAATCCTTCGCCAAGCCGGGAACCATCGCTCTCACGCTGCAGAACGGTCTCGGCAACGAGGAGATCCTCAGGAATTACTTCGGCGCGTCGGGGACGGCGGCGGGCGTCACCTCCCAGGGAGCCACATTCCTCGGGCCGGGCAAGATACGGCACGCCGGAAAGGGTCCCACCCACATGGCGATGTCGGACGGCGATTCAGTGAAGCTGGCGAAACTCGCCGAGGCGCTCTCCGCCGCCGGCTTCGAAACATATGTCGACAAGGATGTCGCCAATATGGTCTGGAGCAAGCTCCTGATCAATGTGGGCATCAATGCCCTCACCGGTATCCTTAATCTCAAGAACGGACAGCTCCTCGACTACGAAGACGTGAAATCCCTCATGGCCGGGCTCGTGAATGAAGCAATCGCCGTGGCGAAGGCTCGCGGCGTGCGCCTCAGCTACGAGGATCCCGTCGCGACGGTGTACGATGTCGCCCTCAAGACAGGCGCGAATACTTCCTCCATGCTCCAGGATTTCCAGAAGAACAGGCTGTCGGAGATCGATTTCATGAACGGAGCCATCGTGCGCGAGGCGCAGGCTCTCGGTATCCCGGTTCCCCTCAACGACGCGATGACCAGGCTCGTCAGGACCATGGACCGCATCCATACCACGAAGGGAGCGTGAGCCTATGATCAATGCGCGCGAGTCGAAATTCGTGGCGGCGATAGACCGTGACGAACTCGTCGGGCTCACCCGGGATCTCGTCCGCATCGATTCGGTCATCCGGCCAGAAACCGGGGGAACGGAGCGCGATGTCGTCCGCTTCATAGCCGACTGGGTGCGCCGTGAGCTGCGGCTGGAGCCACAGGTCCAGGAAGTCGCTCCCGGACGCGAGAACCTGATCGTTATCATCGATTCGGGATGGCCAGGGCCCTGCCTCATGATCGAAGGCCATACCGATGTCGTCAGCGAAGGAGACAGATCTTCCTGGAACTATGATCCCTTCGGCGCGCAGATCGTGGATGGCAGGCTCTACGGCCGCGGCTCCTGCGACATGAAAGCGGGGGACGCGATCGCCCTTCTCGTCGCCAAGGCCTTCAGGAATACCGACCAGGCCTGGACAGGCAAAATCAAGCTGGGTCTCGTATGCGACGAGGAAGGGATGATGATCGGCATCAAGCACTTCATCACCTCGGGCCATGCCGATGAGGTCGACGCCTGCCTCGTGCCGGAACCAGAGGAGAACAATCTCTGCATCAGCATGAAGGGAGCTATCAGGGCTATCGTCAGGGTTCACGGCAAGATGGCCCATGGCGCCATGCCCCTCTCCGGGATCAATCCCAACACGAGGCTCGCGAGGATCATACTGGCCTTCGAGGCATATGAAGCCGAAGAGAAGAAGCGCTGCGGAAAGGATCCCTTCCTCGGGCTGCCTTCCGTGACCTTCACCATCGTCCAGTCGCCGCCTCCGGGAAGCCCTGCCCAGCTCAACGTCATGCCCGCCGAGGCTGTGGGATACATAGACATTCGTACCACCCTGGCTCAGAACCATGATAAGGTGCGGGAAGACCTCCGCCGGATTCTCATCGATCTTGCCAAGGGTGACCTCGATTTCAAGGCTGAGATCGAGTTTATCGAGGATAGACCAGTCGTGGGTATCGAAAAGGACGAGCCCATAGCCACCATCTCTGCCAAAGCCTATCGCGATATCGTCGGTAGAGAACCCATCTGGAACGGGGTTCCGGGCGCCACCGACGGTACATTCCTGAGCGCGTGGAAGGGAATCCCCTGCCTGGTGAATGGACCGGGCAACAGGCTTATACCTCACCAGAAGAATGAATATGTCGAGGTTGAAGAGCTCTACGAATGCGCAAAAATATATGCCCTTACGGCTAGCCGCTATCTCGACCCGGAATCCCCGGGTACAAGACGGCAATCCTAACACACGGAAGAGACTATGCTGAAAATCAAAGGTTTATGTAAAAACTTCGGAGCCCTCCAGGCCTTGGACAAGGTGGACGTGGAGGTGAAGCAGGGCAGTATCCACGGGATAATCGGACCAAACGGCTCGGGCAAGACAACCCTCTTCAATTGCATCACTGGCATTCTTCGCCCTGATGGAGGCAGCATCGGCTTTCTGGGTGAAGACATCACAGGCTTGCGGGCTGACGTCATCTCCAACAAGGGTATTCACCGGACATTCCAGGCGGGCAAACTGGTTCCCAACCTCACGGTCCTGGAGAACGTCATGTCTGGCGTCCAGGATAACGTAGGCGGTGTGCTCAAGGATACGATTTTCAGGCTTCCCTTTACAAAGGCCAAGCGGGAGCAGGAAATAGAGGAGAAAGCCCGCCATATTATTGAAATAACAGGGCTTTCATCCTCTATAAATCGATGGTCCGCCGACCTTGTGTGGACTGAACGTCAGCTGGTGCAGATCGCCCGGGCGATCATCGCCGAACCCAAGCTCCTGCTATTGGACGAGCCGGCCTCGGGCATGGGCGCCAAGGAAATAGAAGAGGTCGATGAGATTATTCGCCGGGTGAGGGATATAGGCATCACGGTGGTTGTGGTAAGCCACGATGTCAAGATGCTCATGAATATATCGGATATCGTAACGGTGCTCAATTTCGGCCAGAAGATAGCCGAAGGCGTTCCGGCGGATGTACAGAAGAATCCCAAAGTACTGGAGGCCTATCTTGGCGCAGAGTGATAAAACGAATAACTCTCCTTCCGGAACCCCTCTCCTCAAGGTTGAGAACCTGGCGGTTTCGTATGGGCACATCAATGCCCTCAAGAAAGTGAGCATCGAGGTATTCCGGGGCGAGATAGTAGTTCTTATAGGAGCAAATGGTGCAGGCAAAACTACCCTCCTCTCTTCTATCCTCGGTATCACTCCTTCAAAAGAAGGGAGCATTTTCTTCGAAGGAGAGAGAATCGATAAGGATGCGGTAGACAAAAATGTCCGCAAGGGTGTCTGCCTTGTTCCCGAAGGACGCGGCGTGTTCGCCTTGATGACGGTGATGGATAACCTTCTGCTTGGGGCGCACCATAACATGCAGAATAAAGACCAGAACCTGGAACGTGTCTTCGGCTGGTTTCCTATTCTTGAGCAGCGAAAGAATCAGGTAGCCAAAACCCTCTCCGGCGGAGAGCGGCAGATGCTTTCCATAGCTCGGGGTCTTATGTCCGCTCCCAAGCTTATTCTTGTGGACGAACCCTCGATTGGCCTCGCGCCGATTATCGTCAACGACATATTCGCCATACTCCAGATGCTCAACAAGGAAGGCTACACGATTCTGCTGTCTGAGCAAAATGCCTACAAAGCCTTAAAAATAGCTCACAGAGGCTATGTTCTGGAAACTGGCAATGTGACGCTCACCGGGACATCCCAGCAGCTGCTGAACGATCCCGGTGTCAAAGCCGCTTACCTAGGAGCCTGAGCCATGCAAGTATTCATAGCGCAAATCATCAATGGACTGTCCCTGGGGAGCATTTACGTACTCCTCGTCACCGGGTTCAATCTCCTGCTTCTGGTCGCCCTGATTATACACTTTTCATACCCTGTGGTGGTGGTGTTCTCCATGTACATCGTATGGGTGGTTCTCAATGCGACAGGAAACAATCTCCTTCTGGGCATCTTGGCGGGGGTGCTGTCCTCCGTGGCGCTCAATGTCGTGAGCGCGCCGATATTCCAGAAGGTCATGAAGAAGAGGGGAGACGTGGACGTCAACTCCACCATGGTCGTTTCCATGGGAATGGGATTCATCATCACCGATATTCTGTCCCACTCCTTCAACCATGGCTTCCCGATCGCTTTCCCTGAAGCGCTTACCGGCAGCGGCCCTCTTTTCAGAATCGGGCTCATAAGCGTTCAGGTAGGCCAGGTCTGGTCCCTGGCCATAGGGATCGCGGCGGTATCGGCTTTCTTTGTGTTGTTGTACAAGACAAGAGCAGGAAGAGCCTTCAGGGCTATTTCCGAAGATCCGGCCGGCGCTAGACTGGTCGGGATTCCTATCGTCAAGACGGGAATTCAAAGCTATGCCCTCTCGGGAATAATGGGTGGCCTGTCGGCGATTCTCATCGCCATGCTTCTGCACTCAGCCTCCCCCGGTCTGGGTGATATGCTCAGCCACAAGGTGCTGGCAGTCTCAATCGTAGCCGGACTGGGAAACCTCGGAGGCGGACTGGTGGTTGGCCTCGCTCTCGGCGTCATCGAAGCTATCATCCAGGGCTATGCTGCGGGAAGCTGGTCCAATTCAATAGCCTTTGTAGTGATGCTTGTCGTCATTCTATGGAAGCCGAGAGGCCTCTTCGGTATTAAAGTCTAAAGCAGGAGGACACCGTGTCTTTATCGATGTATTACTTCCTTACTATCACCGCGGTGAACATCCTCATGACCTGGGCGATTTATCTGCCCTACAGGGTGGCGCACCTGCATTTTATAACTATCGCCAACATGGCCATTTCGGGGTATCTGGCGGGCTATCTGGTTCTGACCCTCAAGGTGCCTTTCTTCTGGGCTCTACTCATCGGCTTCGCCGCCGGCGGTCTGATCGGCTGGGTAGTCTCGCTATTCATCGGCGACGCTCCCACCTTCGCGGTGGTTATTGTCGGCTTTACGTTTATCTATATCTCCAGAACCGTCATCGAAAACATCCCCGCCATCGGCGGCACCATGGGAATGTTCGGGCTTCCCAACATCGCAAAGACTCCATCCGGGCACCGGAATCTGATGATCGGCATACTCTATGGTCTTGTCCTCCTGGTAGGCTTTCTCATTCATCGTTTCGACAACTCCAGACTTGGCAAGGCCGCCTCGGCGATTTTTATCGACAAGGACCTGGCCACCTCCCTGGGCGTGGACATAAAGAAGGTTGGCCAGCTCCTGCAGGTTTTCAGCTGCATTATTGCGGGTGGTACGGGCGTGCTCTACGGTTTTATCTACAAGAGCTTCCATTTGGACTTCTTCACCTTCCATCTCGTGGGTATTTTCATGACCACTATTTTTGTCGGTGGATACAGCACCTTATGGGGATCTCTGTTGATGGCACCTATTCTCTACGGCGTGCCTTTGCTTTTCCCTCCGGAAATTCAATCATGGCGTATGGTGATTTATGGTGTTATACTGATCGTGATATTGGTTGTCAAACCCGAGGGTTTCATCACGAGGAAGTTCGTCTACAATATTGGTATTCGTCTTTCGCGCAAGCGGGAGAAGATATAAAGACTACGAAGGAGGTTTTATGAGAAAGTTAGCCGGAGTAATGGTTCTGCTCCTGGTCGCTTCTACCGCGGCGTTTGGCCAGGTGGTGACGAACGAGTGGCAGATTCCCTTCCTCAACAGTCTCACCGGCGCTATCGCGTCAATAGGTGAGTATCTGCACTGGGGAGCAAATTACGCTGCCGAAGAAATCAACGCGGCAGGCGGTATCGCCGGCAAGCCTGTGAAGGTGATCGGCGTCGATACGGCCCTCGATCCCCAGAAGGGTTCCGTCGAAATGGCGCGCATTGTCAAGGACAGCCTGGTCGCCCTGGGTCCCGTACCCGAGCCGGTCATCATGGCTGCCATGCCCATCGCTGTGGAGAATGGGATGATGTCCATCACCGCGTCCACCTCTTATGAGTACGCGGCCCCCTACTTCCCCTGGACCGTCTCCTGGTTCCCCCCCACCGAGGCAAGGCTCGCACCCCTGGTCGAAGCCTGGCTGAAGCAGTTCACGGACATCAAGAGCGTCGTTCAGTTCATCGAGCCCTACGGCGCGTGGCCTGGGATGGCGAAAGGCCACACCAAAGCGCTCAGCAACCTGAACCTGAAGGAAGTAAAGATTGATGTGCCCAGCGACGCAGTGGCTTTTGGCCCCATCGTCGTTCGTGCCATGTCCCAGAAACCCGACGCCGTGATCCTGGCCTGCAACGCCGAAAAGGCTGCCAAGATTATCAAGGAAATGCGAAGCCTCGGATGGACCAAGATGAACCACATCCTGGTATTCTCCAGCGCCGACACGCCCGAGCTCTACACCACCGGCGGCAAGGACATTGAGGGAGTACAGATCTACAACTACACCAACGATACCCTCAGCACCCCGCGCTGGAACGCCTTCAAGGCTGCCTACATGGCTGACCACAAGGGCACCCAGGTTCCCAGCCTCGCGCCGAACTACTACGATGCGGTGTACATGGTCAAAGCAGCCATCGAGAATACCGGGGTAACCGGAGATCCTAAGAAGCTCAAGGAAGAGCGCAAAAAGATCGCCGACTATCTCCAGAACATTAAAGGCTTTAAAGGTTTGCTCTTCGAGTGGGATAACGTCGACGGCGTAGCCATGACCAAGCCGACCTACATCTTCGAAGTAAAAGATGGCAAAAAGAAGCTCGTACTGGAAGTCAAGCCCACGTTCTGAGCGTGTCTCGTGAGTCCGCGAAGCCGTACCGGTGATGTGGGCTCGAATGCATGACCTGAGAGGGGCCGTTTCGTGAGAAACGGCCCCGTTTTTTATAGTGTTTTAAACCGAGGCTTGGAGGGTCTTATTGTGATTATGAAAACCATGCTACCGATTGCTCGATCCGATATCCATGTTCACCTTACCCGGGAGGATGTCGAGATTCTTTTCGGTAAAAGTTATACGCTCACCCATGTCCGGGAACTGACCGTGCCTGGCAATTTCGCGTGTGCGGAAACGGTGGAAGTTGTGGGTCCCAAGGGGAGTATCAAGGGGGCGGTCGTCGTCGCTCCGACCCGCAACTACTCACAGGTCGAAGTATCTTTCACCAATGCCGAGGTTCTGGGCGTCGATCCACCTCTGCGTGAATCGGGCGATATTGAAGGGACTCTTGGCTGCACGCTCATCGGCGCGGGCGGGCGTGAGCTCGTCCTTGAAAAGGGGCTCATCGCCGCGCTCAGGCACATCCACATGCATACGAACGACGCCAAGGAATTCGGCGTCGTGAACGGTCAGCGAGTCAAGATACGGGTGCCTGGAGAGCGTGGCCTGGTGTTCGAGAATGTCATTATAAGGGTAGCCGACAATTTAGCGCTGGAAATGCACATCGACATGGATGAAGGAAGGGCTGCGGGAATCGTGGATTTCCAGCTCGTCGAACTCATGAAATAATTCCGGCCATCCTGTCGGCCAATTCACCATGGCCCATGTATCCAAAGGCCGAATCGGCGCTGCGGATCGCCTTGGCGATAGCCCTGGCCATGGCATCGGCCGCCATCGATCCCACTATGTTGATATCGCTCTCCACCTCTCCGGTAGCCAGGCCGAAGATCGCGTCTCCTTCTCCCGCTCCATGGGCTGGGCAGATCGCTCTCGAATAGCCATCATGGGCCATCATGGCCATCCGGGTAGCCATGGGTTTGGACAAGATAGCGTTGGTGGCCACCACCCCGATGGTAGTGTGGCTCGTCAGGCCGGGCTTGGAGGGCGTAAAGGAAGCCTGTTTTTTCTTCATCTCCTCGTAGGCGTCCAGAAGACCATTTTTTTCTTTGTTGAGGGTGCCGCCCAGGAGTTCGCCACTCAGCGGATCTTTCACATTGCCCCAGCAGTTGACCACTACAAGGGCTCCCACAATAAGATTGCCCGAAACCGCGCTGGCTGTTCCGAGGCCGCCCTTCATGCGCTGGTCAAGGTCGCCTGCCCAGCCTATGAGGGCGCCGGTTCCGGCGCCGACCACTCCCATGGGAACGTCCCAGCTGGCGTTTTCGCAAGCCTGGTATCCCATGGCCTCGTCGGGATAGGCGAGAGGATCGCCCACGGTGAGGTCGAAAATAACAGCTCCGGATACAATGGGAACTAAAATGTTCCAGGCGTTGAATCCGACACCCTTGTCCCTGAAATACCGCATTACGCCACCCGCGCCGGCCAGGCCAAAGGCGCTGCCGCCTGAAAAATAGATGGCATGAGGAGCGGGCACCATATTCACTGGAGACAGACAATCAGTCTCTCTTGTGCCTGGAGAGCCTCCCCGCACGTCGACGCCGGCGGTTTTCGCGTTTTCGCAAAGTATAACCGTAACGCCTCGAGCAGTTTTCATATTCTGGTCATGGCCCACCCTGATTCCAGGTACATCGGTGATCGCATCTCTCATGATGATTGCTCCTTTCGATAGTAAGGAAATAATGGGCACGGGACGCCAGCTTGTCAAGATTGATGGCGTTCCGGAAGTAAAACAAGGTTTCAAATGTTGACGACAAGGCTTGTCCGGTGCAAAAACTCGAGCTATAATGGACTAAATAACTAAGGGTTATTCAAAGGAGATTCACCATGACTGACGTTCAAAAACTATCGATCCCTGATCTTGCCGCGATGAAGAAGGACGGCAAGAAAATTTCCATGATCACCGCCTATTCCTATCCCCAGGCGCTGGTCGTCGACGAAGCCGGGATCGACATCATCCTGGTTGGCGACAGCCTTGGAATGGTCGAGCTGGGATATTCGGGCACCACTCCCGTCACTATGGACGAGATGCTCAATCACACCAAACCCGTGATGAGAGCCGTCAAGCGCGCCCACGTCGTCGGCGACATGCCCTTCATGTCCTACAATATTTCCATCGAGCAGGCCATCACCAATGCCGGCATCCTCTACAAGGACGGCGCCTGCGATTCGGTCAAACTCGAAGGCGGACAGGATTTCGCCAGGACCGTGGAATCTATCGTCAAGGCGGGCATTCCCACCTTCGGACATATTGGCCTCACCCCCCAGACAGCCGGAGCCCTTGGCGGATTCAAGGTCCAGGGCAAGTCCCTCGACGCCGCGAAGAGAGTGATTGAGGACGCCATCGCCCTCGACGAAGCCGGCGCTTTCGCCATCATCCTCGAAGCCATCCCCCGCCAGCTCGCCAAGATCATCACCCAGAAAGTGAAATGCATCACTGTCGGAATCGGCGGCGGCATGGACTGCGACGGCCAAGTTCTCGTCTTCCACGACATCCTTGGCCTCTTCAAGAGGTTCACTCCCAAGTTCGTGAAAGTATACGCCAACGCCTACGACTTCGAACTCAAGGCGGTGAAGGATTTCATCGGAGAAATCCAGGAGAAGAAATTCCCCTCCGACGAATTCACCTTCACCATGAAGGAAGACGTCGTGGATGAACTCAAGAAGCAGTACGGGCTCTGATCCGCGACCGAAAGCCAGAAAAGCGGCGAGCACCGGGGATACCCATCTGCCCGTCGCTTTTTTTAATATATATGCAGAATGACAGCGGGTCCAAAACCCGAGTCGACGGAGGCATTTCATGTCAATAGTTCGAAAGAATCCTGTTCCGCACGATATCGATATAGCGCAGGCTGCCGTAGTCAGGCCTATCTCTGAAATCGCTGGCCGTTATGGCCTCGACGAGCGTTTCCTCGAGCATTATGGTTCCGAGAAGGCCAAAGTCCGACTCGAGTTTCTTACCGACGCCGCGTCGCCCACGGTCAAGCGGGCCAAATACATCGATGTCACCGCCATCACCCCCACGCCCCTCGGCGAGGGCAAGACCACCACGACAGTGGGGCTGGCCCAGGGACTCGGCGTCATCGGAAAGAAGGCGATCGCCAATATCCGCCAGCCTTCGATGGGCCCGACCTTCGGCATCAAGGGAGGCGCCGCCGGCGGTGGTTACAGCCAGATCGTGCCGATGGCCGACTTCAATCTCCACCTCACGGGCGACATACACGCCGTGTCCGCGGCGCACAACCTCTGCGCCGCCGCCATCGACGCGCGAATGTTCCACGAAAGCCGCTGGAGCGACGCGTACTTCGAAAAGCTCGGACTGAAGAAGCTCAACATCGATTCATTCAACATCCTCTGGCGCCGTGTCATGGACATGAACGACAGAGCCCTGCGAAAGATGGTGCTCGGTATGGGCGGCCTGGAGAACGGCCCCTTGAGGGAATCCGGCTTCGACATTTCCGTAGCCAGCGAAGTCATGGCCATACTCGCCCTTTCCACGAGCCTCGAGGACATGAGGCGAAGGCTGGGCAAGATCGTCGTCGCCCTGGACAGATCGGGGAACGCGATAACCACCGAAGACCTCAAAGTCGCCGGCGCCATGACCATCCTCATGAAGGACGCGCTCAAGCCGAACATCCTCCAGACCCTCGAGGAGCAACTCGCCTTCGTCCACGCGGGACCCTTCGCCAACATCGCCCACGGCAACTCGTCGATCGTCGCCGACAGGATAGCCACGAGGATCGCCGACTACGTCGTCACCGAGTCGGGCTTCGGCTCCGACATGGGCTTCGAGAAATTCATGGACATCAAGTGCAGGGCCTCGGGCATCATGCCCGACGCCGTCGTCCTCGTGGCGACAGTCCGTGCCCTCAAGATGCACGGCGGCGGGCCCAAGGTCACGCCGGGCAAGCCGCTCTCTACCGCCTACACCCAGGAAAACCTCGAGCTCCTGGGCAAGGGGATCTCGAACCTGGAAGCCCATCTCGCCATCATCAGAAAGTTCGGCCTTCCCGCGGTTGTGGCCATCAATGCCTTCCCCACCGACTCGCCGGCCGAGCATGAACTCGTCCGGGTGGCGGCGCTCAAGGCGGGCGCTTCGGATGCCGTCGTATCCAAGAACTGGGCTCTCGGCGGAGATGGCGCGGCCGATCTGGCAAGGGCTGTAGACAAGGCCTGCCAGGTACCGGCCCAGGCCAAGTTCCTCTATCCCCTCGATATCTCCATCAAGGACAAGATCGAGACCATAGCCCGAGAAGTGTACGGGGCAGGCTCCATCACCTACACCAAGGAAGCCTCCGATGCCATCGAGAAATTCTCCTCCCTTGGCTACGACAATCTCCCCATATGTATGGCCAAGACCCATCTCTCGCTTTCCCACGATCCGACGGTAAAGGGAGCCCCGAAGGGTTTCTCCTTCCCGGTCAAGGATCTCAGGCTCGCCGCGGGCGCCGGCTTCATCTACCCGATAACCGGCGAGATCACCACCATGCCTGGCCTTCCATCGGTTCCGGCCTACATGGGGATGGACATCAACACTACAACGGGAGAGATCACGGGGCTTTCATGACAAACCTTCCAGCAGAATTTCTGAGTTGAAGCAGAGGGCTGCCTACTGAGTTCAAGTAGGCAGCCCCTTTTTTACAATATCCCATCCCGATACGAATCCATGATGGCCAAACCTCTTGCCAAGGTAAGACATGATAACTGGAGCAACAGGATTAGCAGGAATTCCCAATTGCAAAAATAACCTTAAACAAGCTCTATTGTAGTTTGACTCTATTCGCGGATTATGTCTTTTCTATATAAGAATGACATTTAATCCGATGAACTTGGGAATCCTTTAAATGCTTATAAGCTTATAGCGTGTAGCACATTTTCTATTATAGAAATCTACTTTTTAGAGAAATACTTGGCTGGAATAGGTTCCAATAGGACAAGGCATAGTGACTGGGGCGGTACCCCCCCCATGCTACACC
>JBAQLW010000176.1:0-14741 GCA_049302175.1 Rectinemataceae bacterium | reverse complement strand
ATAGGTTTTCACCACGCCCTTGTATTCGGGTTGAAGGTCGGCGGGGAGAAGGATGCGCCTGCGGGCTTCGTCCAGCTTCCAGGCCATGAGGATGGCTTCGGCGAGGGCTGTCGCCCCGTCATAGTGGGAGGCGTTGACGACTGCCATGCCGAAAAGCTCGGCCGCCATGCTCTGGTATTCAAAGATAGCCTGCAGGGTGCCCTGCGAAACTTCGGGCTGGTAGGGCGTATAGGCCGTGAGGAATTCGCCCCTCGAGGCAAGGGCCGGCACGAGTGCCGGTATGAAATGATTGTATGCGCCCGCCCCGAGGAACCAGGCCGCCTGTCCCGCGTTCAGGTTTTTCGCGGAAAGGGCTTCTATCTCCCTGAGCACCTCGATTTCCGAAATGCCTAGGGGCAGCTTCAGCTGAGGAAAGCGGCGACCCGCGGGGATGTCGGCGAAGAGGGCTTCGACGCTCCCCTTCCCCACCACCTCCAGCATGGCCGCCCTGTCGGCGTCGGTATTGGGGATGAAAGGCATGGCCTCATGCCTCCCCTATGGATTTCGCATAGGCTTCGGCGCTCATGAGTCCCTCCATGTCGGCCAGACTGGATGGCTTGACCTTGATCATCCATCCGCCCAAATAGGGTTCCTTGTTGATCAAGGCGGGGTCAGCCTGTAGGTTCACGTTGACGGCGGCAATCGTTCCTCCGACCGGCATATAGAGGTCGCTCGCGGCCTTCACCGACTCGACCGTACCAAAGGCCTGCCCCTTGGCCAAGACCTTCCCTATGGCAGGAAGCTCTATGAAGACGATATCGCCGAGTTCGGCCTGCGCGTGGTCGGAGATGCCGACAACCACCATTCCGTCATCGAGCTTCGCGTATTCATGGGATCCGGCATATTTCGCCGTGGAATCGATACTCATGGTTTTTCTCCTTCTTTTTATGCAAACATGGGACCCGTCAGCGGTCCCCCTTTACCTTCTGTATGCTGGAATATAGAGGGGGCGCTTCACCACCACGGCGTCCTTGGCCTGTCCGCGGATGATGACTTTGAGCGCCGTTCCGATCTTTGCCAGCCCTGGCTCCACAAAGGCATTGGCCGCGTATTTCCTCACTGTGGGGCAGAACATGCCCGCCACGCAGCGCCCCACTATCCTTCCCGATTCGTCGGCCACATCATAGCCCTCGCGGGGAACACCGCCTGAGACATCGAGACCTACAAGCCTCCTCGACAAGCCCTTGGCGGCGATATCGGCTAGAGCGCCCTTGCCAATAAAATCCTTTTCGAAATCGCAGGCCCACTTGAAATTGGCCTCGAGAGCATTGATTGAAGGACTTATCTCGTGACCGTGCAAGGGCATGCCTGCCTCGAAACGCAGGCTGTCGCGGGCAGCCAGACCAATAGGCATCGTTTCGATTCCGAGTTCCTTCCCTTTTTCAAGGAAATAATTCCAGATCAGATCGGCTTTTTCGGCTGGGAAGAAAAGCTCGCCTCCGTCTTCGCCCGTATAGCCCGTACGTCCGAAGAGAACAGGTACGCCTTTGATGGAGATCTTTCCCCAGGTGAATCGTTCAAGGGCCGAGACGGCCGGACTGCCTGCCGCGTCCAGAAGCTCTATAGCCTTCGGGCCTTGTACGGCTATCATATAGGTCTCGTCGGATTTGTCGATGACAGAGACATCGTTGCCGGCATGGGATCCGAACCAGGCGAGATCCGTCGCCCGGTTGGAAGCGTTCACGACAATCCACCAGAAATCGGGCATACGGTATATGAAAAGATCGTCGATGACGCAGCCCTTCTCGTCGAGGAGGAGGGAATAGCGAGCCATCGGAGGCTTCATGTCGTCGATCTTCGCGCTCACGAGCCGGGAGACGAAGGCATCCGCGCCTGGACCACGCACCTCGAACTGGCCCATGTGGTCGATATCGAAGAGGCCGACGGAACGACGGGTGATGGCATGTTCTTCGATGGCTCCGGTTGGATAGGAAATGGGCATATCGAAACCGGCGAACGGAGCCATCTTCGCGCCGCGCGCGACGTGCCAATCGTGCAAGGCTGTTGTCTGCGTACAAGCCTCCTTGGAGAAATCATGGTTCGATGTGAAATTATAGCACCTAAGCCCGGCATCGGCAATCGCCGGCTTGAACCTGATATCGCGATTCGTCAGAAGCTGTTGCGGGAAAGCGGCTTTCCGACATAGACGCCTTCACCGCCCAGGTAGTCCTTCTGCTTGCCTTCGACGAGGAACTGGACGTCCTGGACGGAAGGGAAGGAAGTAGCCGTGTAGACGATCTGGCGCAGCTGTGCGGAGTATCCCTCGACCCCGTAATGGTTGTAATTGAATGCGTCGCTCAGGTCGATGATGGCCGTGCTGCCCCTTACCGTTATGCTCAGCACCCTCGTCCCGCGAGGGATGAGGGAGACGAGGCCTGATCGTATTTCGCCTTCGCTAGGTCCGGCGATGAGGGCATTGATAGCATCGGTGAGAGGGGAATCGCTGGAGGGAACATTCCTCTTCACTTCCCGGCGCGAGATTACGCCATCTTCTTCAATCTTCACGAAGAAAAGGCTGGCTTGCCGAGTCTGCACCACCGTCGTCGAACCAGGCTTCGGTTCGGCTGTCGTGGAGGTTGGGCCGCCAGGGACAGGCTTTGAAGCCGGTGCGGTTTTCGCAACCGGGGACTCGGCAGGTGCGATGGTGGTGACAGGCGCGGGCATGACCGTTGTGGCGGGCGGAACTACGATTGGCCGATCCTTCGCGGAAGGGGAGGATGCCTGCGGTTCAGGCGTATCCTTCGCCAGGGTGGTCGTCGTTGTCCGTTGCTTGACCAAATCGAGAAAATTCGTCCTCTCGAGCGTCGCCTTTATGTCGGGAAACTTGATCGCGAAAACGATAAGAAGGATGACAAAACCCGCTAGGAAAATGAGACAGCCAACATTCGATGAGGCGCGGGACGATTTCCTTTTTTTCGAGGCCATGGTCAGAAAATACTAGTGTTCCTGTTCCCGGAGGTCAAGACCGAGCAGGTCCAGGGCATCGAGCAAAGCCGGGGTTCCGCCGCCCTTCCCTACTTCGTACATGGAGACCGCCGCTGGAGCAAGCTTTTCGCTGTTGTCGATCCATGCGAACTGCCGACGTTCGGGGTTATGGATCTGCATGAGGCTGCCTTCGGTTCCCTCGGCGCCTCCTGCTCGCAAGACATAGGATCCCCTGATGGAGCGGTGGCCCGCAATCCAGAGGCTCCTTCCTTTGCACTTCGCTCCGAGAAGGGCTTGGAGGCTTGCGGCGACGGCGCCTTTGGCAGCCTGGCCGTTTCCCGTCCAGATAAGGGCGCCGACGACATCGGCCCGTTTCCGGTAATCGAGAAGATCATCAATACCCAGGGCGAAGGCGGGTTCGGCGTGGCTCGCGCAGAACCTCCTGCCGGCGGCCACGAGGGGAAGGGATCTTTCATAGTGCCTCACCAGACGCATGAGATCTTCGCCATACCTGAGTCTGAACCATTCCGCTCCCATGGCTCCCTCGAGGGCATACTTGTAGAAACCCGCATCGCCATTCAGGTTCGTGTTGGTGATATTATCGTGATTTCCCTTGAGACAGTGAAAACCGGCGCCGAGTCTGGATTTCAGAAGCATAACGATGCCGAGAGCCGCCATGGAGGCGCCCATCTCCTCGTCCATCTCCGGTCCGAGCAATCCATCCGGAATGCCTGAATTGGCCATCCTGAGCGCGGCCTTAGCCCAGCGGTCGGCACCAATGCGCCCCTCGCTGTTCAGGATGTCGCCAAGACATACGATCGTCAGGTTGCCGTCCAGCGCCATATCGAGGAGACTCGTCGCCGGGTGGGAAGGCAATGACGAGGCAAGAAGATCGACCAGGAGGCTGGGCCGGGCATGGAGGTCGGGGACAATAGCCACGAAGGGAGTCTTCACATGAACGAGACCACCGGGCTCACCGGATGCGGAGAATGGGCGAGTTCCAGGCTCTTCGGAAGATAATGCCCGGATGGCCTCGCGGGCGAAATCCTCGAGGAGAGAGGGCTTCAGGAACCCTTCGGCGCCGACAATGGATCCGGCACGATCGAGCAGCTCATCGGCGATGGATTCAGGCCTCATTGTACCATCCCCAGGGAACGGAATCTGTCCTAGCGATCCGCTCCCGCTTTCTCAACCCAATCCTTGGCAAGAGCGTCGTCGGGATCGATCACCAGGGCGCTGCGGAAGAAACCGAGGGCTTCCCCTTTCTTCCCCATCCTGTAGGCGAGAGCGCCGAGATTGACGATGATCTTGACGTTTTCAGGCTCGATGCGCAGGGCTTTTTCGAGACTCGCCCGCGCCGCGGCAAGGTTGCCGAGTTCTATCTGACATAGAGCCATCTCATTGAAGGTGTCGGTCTCCTGGCCACCAAGGCTCACAGCGCGGGCGAAAGCCTCCTCGGCTTCCTTCCAGCGTCCCAGCCTCCTTTGCGCCCAGCCCGCCAGAAACCAGCCGTTCCAGACTGCCGGATACTTGCCGACGAACTCCATGGCCTTTTCGAGACCCTTTTCCTCTTCCCCGAGCTGGATAAAGTCGTATGCTTCCTTGAAAGTCGTGTCCAAATATCCCAGATCCTGGAGTTTTTTCAGCACTTCCTTGGCGCGGGCAATCTTGCCCTCGTCGTCGCTCAGGCCGATAAAACTGGTGAAGAGGGAGACGGCGCGGTCGAAGCTGCGCTTGCGTACAAAAAAGAAGGCCGCGTGGTAGTAAGCCGGCGCGAAGGGCGGCTCCATGGAAAGAAGCTTTCTGTAGCACTCGTAGGCGAGATCGTCCTCGCTGTCGGCCTTCGTCTCTTCCATCTCCTCCCGATACAGCTTGGCGTGCTCCTCCCTCAAAAGGGCGAGATCGAGAAGAGGTTCGGGAGTCTCGGGGTAGAGGCCGACGAGAGCGAGGAATATCTCTTCGGCGATCTCCCATTCCTTCTCCTGAGCCTTGGCTATGCCGGCGTCGGAAAGCTCGGCGAGCAGGCCTGGCCGGAGCGATCTGACTATCTGACGATATGTGTCGGCGAATTTGTTGTCCGGCTGCCAGGCGAGGACCCTGAGCATACCCGCCACGATGCTTTCGGCATTCACCATCGAGGCGTCAAAGCGGGCGATAGGTCCTGGCGTCTGGACAGGGATGGTCGCGCCACTTGCCACACCGGTTATCCCAAGAGACTTCAGCGTCTCGCCGGGCATCTGTATGAAAACGATGGAGGAAAGGGCTTTCTCGGCTCTCTCCGTTCTTTCATCGATGCGATCATGGCGCTGACCTGAATTCTTGGTTGTATCTGTCTTTGCGTTGTTGGAGCGCGCGGGTGGCTTGAGGCCGGGCTCCCTTCGCGAAGATTCCTTCATTTGCCTTCCTTCCATGGAAAAATCATCCCCTTCAGCGTGCGTTCCCCAACCATTTCCTGTTCCTCTTTAAGGATTTCCGGCCATGGCAGGTGCTTCTTGTCGCTCCCGTGGTTCTGTTCGAGCCAATCATACTTTATGAGCCTCAGCTTGACGGCATCGGCCGAGGCGAGGGCTATTCCCGCGAGCCCTGGAGCCATGAAGGCGGTGAGCGCGGAAAGTGCCAGGCTGAGGACGTTGTGCACAAAAAGAAACAGGGTAAAGCCCGGATTGTCCATAACGAGGATCATCGAGACCCTGACATTCTTCCTGAATCCGCCCCCCCTGCGCGCTTCAAGGGGGAGATAGTACTGCGAGGCAAGGAGGGCGATCAGGCAGGTCCAGAAGAGGAGGCTGGCCAGGAACAGTCCAAAGAAGCCTTTCTGCGAGAGGTAGAAGGGGATACCCACGGTGATGGAGAACCAGAGCGCCACATTGATGGTGCCTATGACGAGGCCTGGCTTCCAGGACGAAGGGAAATGGGCAAAGGTATCCTTAAAACCCGGGGAGCGGTAATCGGAAACCCCATTCATGGCATAGGCGGTTATCGATTGCCACTGCGCGATAGCCATGAAGCCCAGTATGATCGAAACTATGGAGAAAGCGTCCCCTATGCCGAGGGAGACAGGCAGCACGACAAAGAGGCCAAGAAGGACGAGATGGACGAGATTGAAGGCCGCCAGGGCAAAGAGATTGTCCCAGCCATCGAAAAATGCCTTCTTCACGAAAAAACCGATCATATGATGTCTATACTACCTTCTTGACCTTTGGGCAAGTAGACAAGTATTGTTGGACCTGGATACGTCGCCGGCCCCCGGCATGACGGACCGCCCCCGCTGGAACCTTCGGGTTTCGCCGGGTCAATCAAACAGGTGAAAGGGGTACGGCAGTGAAAGATCAGTACCACTTCCCGCTCGAAAACTTCATGTCCAAAGAGCGTTTCGAGCGCATCAAAGCCTTTTCGGGAGACAAGGAAACCCCTTGCCTCATCATCGATCTGGATATCATTAAAAAAAACTACGATGATCTCCGCAAGTATTTCCCCTTCGCGAAGATTTACTACGCCGTAAAGGCCAATCCCGATGACGCCGTCGTTTCCCTTCTCAGCGATCTGGGATCGAATTTCGACGTAGCCACACGCTACGAGCTCGACCAGCTCCTGCGCCTGGGCGTCTCGCCCGACAGGATGAGTTTCGGCAATACAATCAAGAAAGAGAAGGACATCGCCTACTTCTACGAGAAAGGGGTCCGCCTCTACGCCACCGACTCGATCTCCGACATCGACAAGATCGCCCGGGCCGCTCCAGGCTCCAGAGTCTTCTTCCGCCTCCTCACCGAAGGCCTGGGCGCCGACTGGCCGCTCTCGAGGAAGTTCGGATCCCATCCCGACCTTGCGCGCCAGCTCATCAAGACAGCCATCCGCTTCGGAATAGTGCCGTACGGCATCTCCTTCCACCCCGGCAGCCAGCAGCGCGATGTCGGCCAGTGGTCCACCGCCCTGACGACTGCTTCCCAGCTCATGGCCTGGGCGCGCGACGATCTCAAGGTCGAGATGAAAATGATCAACATGGGCGGCGGATTCCCCGCGAACTACATAGAGCCCACTGACACCCTGGGTCAGTATGCCGACGACATCAAGCGCTTTCTGGACAACAGCTTCAAGAACGAGTGGCCGGAGGAGATCATCATCGAACCCGGACGGTCCATGGCGGGCGACGCCGGCGTCATAGTCGCCGAAATCATCAATATTGCCAAGAAATCCGTGCACGAGCGCTATCCCTGGGTCTTTCTCGACATCGGGAAATTCGGCGGCCTCATAGAGACGCTGGATGAAGCCATCAAGTATCCCATCTGCTTCGAAGGCGAAGGCACGGCGGTGGACGTCATTCTCGCCGGCCCCACCTGCGACTCTATGGATATTCTCTACGAAAAGACCCAGTACATGATGCCCGAGACGGCTCGGATCGGCGACAGGGTCTTCATCCTGACGACGGGCGCCTACACCCAGAGCTATTCATCGATCTATTTCAACGGTTTCCCGCCCTTAAAATCATACATCCTGAAGTGAAATCCGGCAGTTTACGCGAAAAGGCTGTCGCGGGCTTGAGTTTTCTCACGCTCGCTGCAGTCCTCGCCCTCGTCGCGGCCGCCTTCGCCGGCGGCCCGAATACCGTCCTGCTTCAAGCCCAGGAACAGCCCGCGCCGACAGCGCTCCGACCTCCTGTCGCCGCCCCTGCCCAGAGCCCTACCCAAACGCTGCCGGCCTCCGGGGCTTCATCCTTCATCATCGCCTCCTGGAACGTCCGCGACTGCGCCGCCTCCGACAAGAGCACGGGAGAGAGGATTTCGCTCCATGACACTATCGCGCTCACCATCAAGGAAGCCGGGGCCGACATCATCGTCCTCCAGGAGATCCAGTCGGATGATGCCAAGGGAGGCGACATCGCTCTTCTGTCGGTCGCCCTCGCCCGGGCTGGCTGGGCTATGCCCTATGTAGCCGTCGTCGATGTCAGGGGCGAGGATGACCTTGCCATATTTTCCCGGTACAGGATTGCAGAGCAGGGTCCGGTGCTCGATCCTGGCCAGGCCGACCCCTGGCCCAGGTCTGGCATCTATGCTTCGATAGACCTTGGCGTCATGAGGCTCGACCTGCTGGGATTCCATTTCAAGGCGCTGGGGGATGAAAAATCCGAAAAGACGAGGCGAGCCCAGGCCCAAGCCCTTGGCCGTCATCTCACGGCAACCTATGGGGCGGAGCTGGCGACGAAGGCTGTCGTCCTGGCCGGGGATTTCAACACGGCGAACGCTTCCGATCTCGGCGCGAAGGCTTCCACGCTCAGCGCCCTTCGCCTCGCCGACGATGAGGACAAGGGCAACGATTTTCTCGCCACGAACTTCAGTTTCCGCGGGGACGAGCCGACGTTCGTCGATTCGCGCTACTCGAGCGTCCTCGACCACATACTTCTTTCGCCGGCCCTTGCCGCCGGATTCGACGGAAGCCGCGTACAAGTGCTCCGACCTTCCATCGCCCCCGGGGAGATCCCAACATCGGACCACAGGCTCGTCCTCGTCGAAATATTCCCATTCCCGGCCGACTGAAGCCGCTATTTCGCCAAGGTTTTCACCGTGGCGACGATAGCATCGAGCAGGGCGGGAACCTGTTCCTCCTCGACGCTCGAGAAGGCGATGCGCAGGTATTTATCCTGCATCGAAATCGTGCCTATCCCCAGCTTCTCCAGAAGCTCGATTCTCAGCTTTTCCGCCGAAAATCCCCTGCATTCGAAGCTCATGAAGTAGCCCGAATTGAATGGCAGCGGGACCAAGGCCGCGGGCAGCTCACGCGAGGCGAAATAGGATTTCATCGCCTTGTAGCGCCCTTCGAGTATCTTTCTGTACCTCGCCTTCTGCTCCTCGTAGCCGGGGTATTGGAGCGCCTTGAGGAGAAGATGCTGGGCGAGGCCGCTCGAACTGGACACCGAGGAGCGGATGACGCCCATGAGCTTCTTGGTGAGGGCATCCTGCATCTTCTCGTCCAGTCCTTTGCCGCCGAAGCTCACGAAACCGACCCTGAAGCCCCATACGTAATCTTCCTTGGTAGGGCCGTCGGCCTTCACCGCGAGGATGTTTTCGTGGGCATCGACAAGGCGCGCGAACATCGATTCGCGCAGGAGGCCTTCCTCGTACTGGAGGCCGAAGTAGGCGTCGTCGGCGATGACGAGGATGTCGGTTCCCTCCTTCGCTATGGAGACGAGCATGGCCACGATGGCGTCGGCTTCTTTCAGCGTCAGGGAATATCCCGTCGGATTGTTGGGGAAGTTGAGGATGCATACGGCCTTCCCTCTCCGCGCTCCAGCCTCGCGGAGCCTCGATTCGAGGGCTTCGATGTTGTAGCCGCCATTCGAGAAAATCGGGAAAGTGAGGCCGGCCGCCATCTTCCTCTCCTCGACGATGAGCCGGTAGTTGGGCCAGTGCATGTCCGGCACCACCACCGTGTCGCCCGGTTCGACAAAAAGATCGCAGATGTAGGATACGGCCGCCGTGAGGCCCGGAACGACGACGGGGAGGGAGAAGGATTTTCCGGCGAGCGAGGGATTCTTCCTGGTCAGGGACGCCTTCCATTCGCGGCGCAGGGCCATGACTCCCCCCGTCGATGCGTAGGCGACAGCCTCGGCTGGACTGAGGGTTGGAAGCGCCTTCCTGAGCGCCTCAAGCATCATGGGCTGGCCGGATTCGAAGGCCATGCCGATCGTGGCATTGTAGAGGTGGGCTTTCTCCGTGGCTTCGGCGCTCTGGGTGAGAATCCCCTTGGGGAAATACATCCTCCGCCCCATTTCCGAGAGCAGGCGCGACGCCGCCGAATTCGACAGGATGGAATTGAGTTCTTCGGCCAGTGGATTCATCATATCCTCCTAAATCCGCGAATATATCATATATCCTTTCCAAGACTTTATAAAAAGAGACTATGTGGCTTTGCGCTTTCTGTCAAGGAAGGTTACTGTTTATGAATTCACTCCATACCCAAAGCCTTCGCCACCGCATCGACAGGATCCTGATAGAAGGCTGTCTGAAATTTTGCGAAGAGCTCTCCTGGAACGCTAGGAATCGCGCTTACCGAGCTCATAGGCAGGAGAACCCTCTTTGCTCCGGCATCGAAGGCGACTTGAAGTGTATCCGCGAGATTCACGACAGGTTTAGGCGAGCCGCCGAGGCTGATGTCGCCGAGAATGATCATTTGCGACTGCAAGGGCCGCTTTAGGATTGAGGAGCATAAGGAAACGAAACCCGTGAGGGTTGTCCCAAGCGGATAGCCTGAGTTTTGAAGCTCCACGACGTGGAGTTGAAAATCATTGTCGCCGAATTTTTCCTTGCCCGCTATTCTGCCGAGATTGGCCTTGAAGAAATCGAAGGCCAATTTAAGCGGTTCCTTGGCCTGCGCGGCGGAACCAAGCCCCGACGCGGAAAAGGCGCCATGGCCAGGAGTACGTTGGCATTCGAGACGGTACACGCCCAATCGGCCTGAAGAACCTTCCGTAATGCAATACTGGGTTCCTGGATTAAGGGGACCTTCCGGGATCAGCTTTCCCCCACCCTGCTCCGGCACCGAAATAAAGCGTTCTTCAAGGTTTCCCTTGTCGATGTAGCTGAAATGAACATCGAAAAACTCCATGCCGCCGATTTTCTTGAGCTGCTCCTTGACGCGCCTGCGACTTTCAAGGGCAGTCAGGTCTTTTCGGACAACCTTCCCGGGGAAGGTTGCGAGCAGTTTCTCGTCCAGCGTTTGTTCATTCATGGTTAAAACTCTTCTAAGATCATAAGTGAAATCCGGACTTCCTGTCCGTAGAGTTCGACGCCTGTGTCTTCATCCTTTACCGAGAATCGATAGAGTGTGCGCGGATTGAAGCTCGCGCCCAGGAGATGTAACTGCACGATTTTCCTCAGCGCTTCATGGTCTGATCCGGTAGAATTAAGAACGACAACTGGCTCATCGCTCACCGCCTTCCCTTCGCGATAGATACCGACACGAACCTTTCGCGCCAGTATGGAATCGCTTACCGGTTCATCCTGATGCAATCGAGGATGTATCACTCTTGTCGTGATCGTCTGAGGCAAGGCGAGAACCCCGACATCGACCTTTTTTCGGACAAGCTTCGCGCTTTCGCCCGCTGGTTTGACCGTCAACACCGGCACGATCGATTCTTCGGGCATGATGCCGCCATGGAAGAACTGGGCGCCGCCCTTGAAGTGGAAACGTTGGATCCCTCTCGGGACAAGGAAGCCCAAATCCGAATCATCCACACTCAAGGAAAGGTTCCCTCTTATGGCGCCCGGATACTCGGAAATATCGCGCCCAAGAAGATAACGCTTTTTCGACTCGATGATCCCGGGAATGGCGGCAGGGAGCGATGACTTCACCTCTTCCGAAGGATTCCCCGGAATGAATAGGAATCCATGATCCGCGGTGATCACTATATGCGAACCTTGAAGCGTATTGAATATATACGTCACGATTCGCAGAATATCTTCGATCGCTTCACGACAAGCCGAAAAAGTGTTCTCTTCCGATACCTGCTTGTCGCCCGTCGCATCGATCTTGTCGTGGTAAAGGTAGACGACGGATTTATCTTTCACGAGCGCTCGCGCAGTCTCGCGTTTCATGGCGACAAGTTCGAGTGCGTCAAGGGCTATCCCCCCTACCTTCGCGAGGATTTTATTGCGCGATTCAAGACCCGTACTCGGTTTTTCATCCACGAGAACCGAATTCGGTTCGTGCATCGACAGCCTTTCATGCGGCAAAAGAGCGGCCATGCCGATCCTTGTGATCGAAGGCAGAACCGTCTGCATCGCGGAGACCTGAACCTTGTTCCGAGCATTGGCTGTGAGGTATTCCTCCAGCTCCTTTCCAATCTCGAACCGCATCGCATCGCTGACAATGACGAAAACGCGCCGCCTCTCACCTCCCTCCAAATACGGAAGCACGAAATTCTTATAAAAGTCTGGCTGGCGCAACGAAGGCAGAGCCTTCCACTCCTGGATTGTGCCGTTTCCGCGCAGCACCGATTCGTCCCAGGCTGCACTTAACCGCTGTAGAAAATTCCCGGTGTAGAGAGAATCCATTCGACAGGTCAGTTCCTTGAAAAGCTCCCATGATGCCAGATTCACAATCTCCTCACGGTAGAGGCGATACGCCTGATCGATACGGTACCAGGAAGAGATGTACAGCTCCGCAAGCTCCCGGATCGACAGAGCGCTGTCCGGGTTGAATAATTCGAGCATATTCATGAAGCGCGCGGCTTCCTCGCAGGCGCGATACGCTCGTCTATAGCTGACGGCTTCTTCCGGGTTCAGCCAGAAATCGAGGCCTTTTCTATCCGCGGCGAAATTCTGCAGCGACCGAAATTCGCCTTCTTTCGCTGTCGATGTGAGCGCGCGGACAAGCTGGGAAAGAATTCGTTTTTCAATGTCGAAGGATCGAACCTTCTGGATAGAAGCGAGATCGAGACCGCTCAATAATCCTTCTAGGGTTGCGCCTGTCGATGAGACAAACCATTCGGACCAATAGCGATAACCTTCCCTTGCCGATACCGTGTTGCGCCAGGCCTGGCAGAAGCGGAAAGCCGCGCCCTTTTCGGCGGTGGTCGAGACGGAATCTCCGAGCGAGTATTCCAGGTCGCTGGAAAAAAGTTTCAGAGCTAACTTTGTGAGCGCGGGTTTTGCTTCGATAAAATTGAAGCTTGCTCTCGTCAATTCCCAGAATTCGCTGGATAACCCGAACTCGGCAAGCGTCGCGTCCAGATCATCGTTTTCCCTGAAGCGCGAGAAAAAACCAAGAAGTATCGAAGAGAAAACAGCTTCCTCGGCGCCGGCGATCACGGCGAGAAGTTTGAGGTCGAGCCGTTCCCGGGTTTCCGATCGCGGATCGAGCCCAAGGCGGGCAAGCCCATCCCTGTTGGGCTTAAGTTTGAAGAACCGTCGCCTCTCAGCGACATATTCCTGAAGATCGGCCCTCGCCCCCAAGCCAATCTCATCGAGGTAGAGCGCCCAGCGATCGGCCGTGAACACAGGGTTTGCGAGCCTGAGATCGATGAGGGGATCGCGCTTTTCTTCGGGTTGCGCCCCCTGTCTGAGTATGACGAAACGTTTCGCCGATTCATCCCGCAGGCGCGCTTTCAGGGCAAGCGGCCCTGTCCTTCCGCAATCGATCAGATCCCAGCCTCGTTCCGCGAAGACTTCGCGATACTCGGCGAGGTCTGTTTCCAAATCTTCGTCATTGCTGTCCCAGAATACAAGCCGGAAAGGTTCCCTGTTGCAGTCCAGGGAATTCATGCGGCGGTTGATTCCTTCGACGACATTTTTATTTATCATGCGGGTTTTCCCTTTTCGGGTTTACATAGGCTTGAAGCGGGTGGTTCGGAATATCGGGATAAAGCCATCTCAATTCTCCACTTCTAACCATGTTACTTAAGTATTTTACCCGTAAATATCTTGCATCCCGCCCAATTAGTTCGGCCATCGCATCATCATTCAGAGGTTCCCACGAGCATAGGTCGAGTATCAATCTCTTGAGTATTTCCGCTGATGCATGGGGAGCCAGCGCGGCGATCCGTTCTCTCAAGTTTTGAGGCAACCCATCCTGAGCGAGGTCGCCACCTTTGATCCCGAAGTTGACATCTTCTACGCCGAGGTTGACATCTTTGGAGCCGAGGTTGACATCTTTGGAGCCGAGGTCGCCATCTTTTGGTCCGAGGTTGGCATCTTTCAAACTGTAATACGTTCTGTTCCCGCCGCGATTTTTTTCCAAGAGTCCCTTGTCGCGAAGTTTTCGCAGGAGAAGACTTGAGCCAAGCGTATCGAGGCCGCAGGTATCCCTGCAGGAAGCGTTGTCCACCGCTCCCGTAGCGCGAGCGAAAAGGAGGACTTTTTTATCCTCAGGGTTCAGGTCAAGAGCATCAAATCTTGAAAGCCATGCGTAGTCGGCTTCATCGCTAAGATGGTGCAGATGAAAAACCGCGCGGAATTCCTCGCTTGATCGATTCGATATGAACTCGGGCGCGGGAAGTCCCGCGTCGTAGGATAGGCGGCGCATGGTTCTTATCCCGCTCCCCTTCGTTTCCGCCCAGTGAAGCTCATGCATGATCGCGGCGATGGCCGGATTCCGCAGCCGCGAACCCGGAACGCCGAATTCCCGCGGGTCTTTAAGGGAATATCCGGGATTTCGCACTTCGATCCTGTCGCTATAGCGGATTATCTGGATCGGTTGGGCTATTCCGTAGTTTCTGTGCATAACGGCATTCGCGAGGGCTTCTCGGACAATCTTTCGGGGCAATAGCGGCTCCTGAAGGCTCTGCAATGACCCATCGGGAAGGCTGAAGCCTCTCGGAAGTTCATCGACGATCGAGGCTTCAGCTATGGGAAGTCCGAGGAGAATGCACTTTCGGATATCGAGGGAACGGAATCTGGCTTCCGGGTCTTCCACCCACTCGGTGCCAGGAACCCGGATGTAATCGATGCGCAACATGGGCATGAGCCGCCTCAACGCGGCCGATGTTCCGAAGACGACGATTCCCGTCACGGTAGGACGCAATGCGCCATCGATCCGCCTCAGAGCGCCGATCGCTTCGAGAAGCTCCTTGTCGTCGTACCGCAGTTCTACGGCATTTGGATCGGCTTTCGCTCGCTCGCGCCTATACTCCGCGATAGCCCGCTGATCGAAATCGCCATATTCGGCGCCTTCAAGAATGATGAGATCCGGTCCTTGCTGCGGCTGTTGTTCGCCTCTCAGGAGCCAAAGATCCTCTTCCGTACAGCGTTGATCGGTCGATCCAATGCGACGGAAGGCTCCGCGAG